>JBEQCC010000267.1:0-4805 GCA_041639455.1 Pelosinus sp.
CGTCTGGCATTGCCGGCAGCGAAAGTCGAAGTGCTGATTCCTGATCTTTTGGGACAGTTTGCATCATTAAAGCAGATAATGGATGCGGAGCCGGAGGTGATTAGTCATAATATCGAAACCGTGCCGCGTTTATATAAAGATGTGCGGCCCCAGGCGATTTATGAACGGTCTCTCCAAGTACTCAAATGGGTTAGCAGCAGTGGTAAAGCGATTGCCAAAGCGGGTATTATGCTTGGGTTGGGAGAAGGACATGATGAGGTGCTGCAAACCATGGTTGATATAAAAGCAGCGGGCTGCCAAATCCTGACCATTGGGCAGTATCTCCGCCCGTCTGTCCAGCATCACCCTATTATGGAATATATCCATCCCACTGCTTTTAAAATGTGGGAAGAAAAGGCATATGAGATTGGCTTTAGCCAAGTTGTCTCCGGTCCAATGGTGCGGAGTTCCTATCATGCCGGAGAATGTTATGCAAAAACCCTTCGTAGTTAATCAAGAAAGAGTAGGAGGTAGATCGTATGGCTCTTCAAGCTGCCTTTATATTTATAGCCCCAGAGGCTGATCCTATCCACCATCGATCGATTGTGAAAACACCTGAGGTTCACTTAACGGTAGTGGGAGTCAAAGACTATAAGGAAGCTGAAACAGTTGCCAAAGAACTGGTGGGTCAGGGAATTACATCTCTTGAATTATGCGGTGGTTTTGGCAGTATTGGAACGGCTGCGGTCACCAAGGCTGTCCAGAACAAAGCAAATGTGGGCGCGGTTCGTTTTGATATCCATCCCGGTCTTGGCTTTAAAAGCGGTGATGAATTTTTCAGCTAATTCTAAGTCATAGAAAAAACAAATGGAGAGAAAACATGAAAAAAATAATGATTGTTGGAGGCGGTCCCGGGGGATATGTGGCAGCCATTCGTGCGGCACAACTGGGGGCTGAGGTTCATATTGTTGAAAAGGAAAAAATGGGTGGGACATGTTTAAATGTGGGCTGCATTCCCACCAAAGCCCTTCTCCATACTGCCAAGCTGTACCATACTGTGCAGGAAGAAGCAAATAATGGATTGCGCGTCGAGGGGATATCCTTGGATTGGCCAGTCCTTATGGCTCATAAGGATGCAATTGTAAATCGCCTGGTGCAGGGAGTAAAGGGACTTTTAAAAGCCCATGGAGTGAAGACTCATATTGGGCGGGCAGTGTTGAAGGATGCTCACAAAGTTCAGGTAGTAGGGGAGAGGACTGTAATTCTTGATGCGGACATTATTGTGCTGGCTTCCGGTTCTGTTCCCAGTAAAATCCCTGTACCAGGTGCAAATAGTGCTGGAGTCATTGACAGTACGGCAGTCTTAAGTTTATCTAAAGTGCCAAAGTCCTTGGTTATTATTGGCGGTGGTGTCATTGGTACAGAGTTTGCATCATTATATAGCTCTTTTGGTACAAAGGTCACAATTGTCGAGATGCTGCCTGAAATATTACCGATGGTTGATCGTCAAATTGCCAAGAGAGTAAAGGAAAAGTTAATAGAGTGCAACATTGATTGTATGCTGGAAGCAGGATTAAAAGAAATACTGCCAACCTCTAATGGATTAAGTGCCGTAGTGCAAACTGCTGGTAAAAACTATGAAGTAGCAGGAGAATATATCTTGATGGCCACAGGGCGTAAGGCCAACATTCATAATATGGGGCTTGAAGAAGTGGGAATCCAGACGGAGCGGGGGAGAATTGTTGTAAATGAATATTTTTCAACGAATATACCTCATATTTATGCAATCGGCGACTGCAATGGGCAGATGATGCTGGCACATGCAGCAGCTGCCCAAGGCGTTGCAGCCGTTGAATATGCGCTAGGTCATCGTCCTTTCTACAATCCTAAAGCCATTCCTTCTTGCATTTATACCATTCCAGAAGCTGCAGGTGTGGGACTTACGGAAGATGAAGCAGCCGCACAGGGAATATCCTATAAAGTTGGTTTATTCCCTTTAATGGCAAATGGAAAATCCCTTATTGAAGGATGTGAGTCTGGCTTGATTAAATTAATTGTCGCTGAGAAAAGTGAAGAAATTTTAGGCGGACATATTTTTGGACCAAGAGCCACTGATTTGATTGGAGAAATCGCTTTGGCAATGAATCTGGAAGCAACGGTGAATGAAATCATTGCAACAATCCATGCCCATCCTACCATGAGTGAAGGAATCGCCGAAGCAGCGCTCAGCGTGAACGGCAATGCAATCCATTGGCCCCCAGGAGCAAATATACTATAATCAAAAAGTCCACCAAGATTGGTGGACTTTTTGATTATGTTTAAAGGATATGAGTAAAGAACGATGGGCCACAAAGGCACAATGCCTCGGTATTAATTACCTAAAAGCATCCACAACTGATAAAGGAAAAGTAGCATGTACATAAAAAGATACTGTACACAAAAATACATTAATGAGGGGAAGGAACAATTCAACATAGTAATCAGCAACCAAGAGGATAAATTACTTTAAGAAAGCAACTATATTTTTGACTAATTGATTTACTTTTTCTTTTTCCTCTGGTGGTATGTTATCGGACATAAGGCATTCTGCAGCATTATTTTCTAAAATAAATATTCCTACCTTTTCTATTGAAGAACGTATAGCCAATAGCTGGAGCAGAACATCTTTACAAGGAGCATTTTCACCAACCATACGCTCTATTCCAGCAACATGACCTTTAACATTACGCAGTCGATTCAGCACTTCTTCTTGAACTTTAGTATTTGGCATTGTATCACCTCCGTAGTGCCCCGTGGGGAGGGGAGTAGTAATCTTATTTTGCAGTAAACCGCTATATATGTCAAGGGATAGGAGGAATGGATAGGATATCGTAAAAGCATAGAAGTGTGGATAAAAAAATAAGCCATCAAAGGATCGATCTCAAAATATTTTACAAAAATTTATAGGAGGATATACAAATTAAATAAAAGAAGTTATAATAAAATATATCGTATACCCCACCCCCTGGGGGGGTGAAAAGAGGCGTAATTAATGCGTTCAATTTGGGAAAAATATGGATTTGGCATTCTATTACTATATTTGTCTGCGGGTTTTTTCGTCTGGCCGGCTCTTGGAGTTGCAGCATTAATCTGTATGTTAGCACCTGTAATTGTAGCATTAAAGAGAGGCAGGGAATGGTGTGGATCTTATTGTCCTAGAGGAAGTCTTTGGGATAACGTTTTCGTTAAAATAAACCCTCGTAAGCACGTCCCGCAATGGGCTAAGTCAACTTGGTTTCGGAGTTTCATGTTATTGGTTATTTTTGTTGTTTTTGGGGTACAGATGTACTATGCATGGCCAAACCTAGATGCCATTGGTTTGGTATTTCTAAAAATCATTTTAATTACAACGCTCTTTGGGGCGGTTCTTGCCTTGCTGTACAGTCCTCGTACCTGGTGTAATTTCTGCCCTATGGGAACATTAGCTTCTTGGGTTTCAGACGATAAGAAGCCTCTGGCAGTAGCGAATACTTGTGTAAGTTGTAAGCTGTGTGCAAAAGTATGTCCTATGCAGCTTGAACCTTATCAAGCAAAAGGATCACAGTTTATCGATTCAGATTGCATCAAATGTGAAGAATGTATTCATGCTTGTCCCAGGAAATCGCTGTCATTTGATGAGGAGGTATCGTAATGATTACATTCATCCTAAGGGAATATGTACTAAGAAAATTGAATTTGAAGTGGAAAATGGTACTATAAAAAATGTGAAATTTGCTGGTGGCTGCATGGGCGATCTCAATATTATCAGCAAATTGACTGAGGGAATGCGAGTGGATGAGGTGATTCAAAAAATTCAAAGGAAATCTTTGTCGTAATCAAACTTTCTGCATTGATCAATTGGCAAGGGCCCTGGAAGGACTACAGAATAACAAATTATAGATCAGGGCAGACCGTATGTAGAAGGTGGCATTGTATCTGGGCCCTTTGCTAATGAAAAGAATAAGTGATTGGTGTAGAATCATAATATAGAAGAGGTAAGCGCATGTTTGACAAGTTAGAGTTGTCAAACATGCGCTTATTGGTGATTTAAGGAAATATTGTAGTTTGAAAAAATAGAATATGTTTCTTTCACCAGGAATTTTTCTATAGAAGATAATATCTTCGCAGTTATTAAACTTTATTTTTTAGAATTATGAAATGATTTTCTTAGAGTTTGAATGTAGCGATTGTTACTTGCAGCTCTTCAGCCAGGTGGGCCAGTGCTTCGCTGGAGGAGGCGATTTCTTCCATGGAAGCCGATTGTTCTTGTGTTGCCGCAGAAACGGTTTGGGTTTGTCCGCTTGTGTCCTTACTGATGGTTTCAATCTCACGGATTGAGATAAGCATTTCTTCACTGCCTGCAGCTACGCACTCAATGGCAGAGGCAATATCTTTCACTTGGCTGGAGACTTGACTGGCGAAACTGGAAATTTCCGTAAAAGCCCCGCCTGCAGTATTTACTACATCGGTACCCAGTTTCACCTCACGAGTTCCGTCATTCATAGCAGTAACTGCATTATCTGTTTCATTTTGTATCTCTTGAATGAGTGATGCAATTTGTTTCGTTGCTGCTTGGGATTGTTCCGCCAGTTTGCGAACTTCCTCTGCTACAACGGCGAAACCTCTGCCTTGTTCTCCTGCCCGTGCTGCCTCAATCGCTGCATTTAAAGCAAGCAG
The DNA here is from genome assembly GCA_041639455.1 of Pelosinus sp. Lineage (GTDB taxonomy): Bacteria > Bacillota > Negativicutes > DSM-13327 > DSM-13327 > Pelosinus. The sequence continues at coordinate 4,675 of JBEQCC010000267.1, forward strand.
ATTTGTTTGGTTGGCAATATTGGAGATGGTATCAACGATTTGGCCAATTTCCCGGGAACGTTCACCTAGCTTTGTGACAATTTTAGCAGATTCGGTAACGGTTTGATTAATCGTATTCATCTGTCGGATGG
>JBEQCC010000268.1:0-4804 GCA_041639455.1 Pelosinus sp.
TATAATCTGTTTAATAACATGCAAATATATTCAAGCAATTTTCAAATAAAGGAATTTTAATAATCTTGGTACGGAGTATCTGGTAACGCAAAAACTGCTTCCTGGTTAGAAATAATCCGGTTTAACTCGATAGAGACTATCCCGAATTTTCTGACCCGAAAAATCACTTTTCGTGAAAGCAGATACTCACTACCATGATCTATATACGTACAATCAAAAATCATTATATCATAATTATTTTTATATAACAAGATATTATACAAGAACTTTGCACTTTTTTAATACTCCATTTGCTTTTTATGTAACTGCAGTAGCAGAATGATTTCACTTTTACTTATTCCTGTCTTTTTTGCAATGTCAATACTACTATATCCTTGCTCAGCCAAAGTTAATACAGAGTTACGCTTATGATTACGTATAATTTCTTTATCATTATCTATCACCTTATAGTTTTTATCTATAGGCTCCTGTATCGAATCTAATTGCTGAGAAGAAGTTTCTATCTTTTCTTCTTTTATTTTTTCTGAAAAATTCGACAACTTTTGAAATAAATGATCATCCTTAATCTCTTTATCTAAAAGCTTTTCCGCCATCATAATTTTTTTATCTAATCCCGCAATCTTTGCATCCGCTGCTATTAATATATCCTCTAAGTAACGAATCCTTTCTTCCAGGCGTTGAATGACAACTTCAGCTGTTTCCTCTATCTGCTCTTGAAATTGAGTCGTAGAAGATGCAATTTCAAGAGAAAACAGGTTTAATAGCATTTGCCGCTTATACAACACAAAAACAATAAGAAATATAATAACTAGTACAACAATAAAAATATTAGAAAACATACTCTCACCTCATAAGTTCTGGATAACAACAACATTGTCTCATGTTTTTATATCAATGATATGACCCCGAATGGGATCGTTATTAGAAGCCCGGTTTACCTTGTCTTTTTCAATACTGCTCTCATCATTCTGCCTAGGTTTTTGTTCATTCGGAGAATGCTTCTCTTCCTTGGTCTCCTTCTCGCGTCCTACTTTACCGCCTTCATTTTTAGCTGCACTTTGTACCTGGTGCTGACGATTTGTAGAAATATCATTCCATTGCGCAGCAACATGTTCCTGCTGTAGAGTTTCTTGACGATTAGCAAGATTTTGAGCCTTACCTACTTCAGTAGCTTTGGGAATCAACACTTGCAACTCTATTGGATTAATAGACATTTTCTCACCACCTTATACCTGATACAAATGGAAAAAAATTCAGTTATACTATTTAAACGTACCAATTTTTATTTCTCCATCTTCTGCATATAAAGAGCTAAATTTTAAAATATCGCGTATTGGCTTAACCAATGTACCGATTACAACTTTAACTCCAGGGTACATAACATCAGCTACCTTTATACGTCCGGTACGCATTTCTTCGAACTCACCTTCAATGACGCCCATTCGAGTACGCATCGTTTCAACTTGTCCTACTAAATGAAATTGAGCTTTTGTTAATTTTAAAAGCATTTCTCGTTTCTCAGGAGGTATCGTATGTTGATCCATTGACCGTAAAATACTCAACGCCTTTTGTGCCTGTTCAAGATTAATTTCAACTTTTTTCATTTCACGACGTATATGTTGATATTCTTCCCGCAGTGATGGGTTTACGCCAACTTCTAGTTCTGTACTGGTTGACATCTGCGTGCCAATCACTTTAGCACGAATCTCTTCTCCAGCCATAATTGTCCCACCAGTAATCAAGCCACGGCGTCCCTCTACTAAGATTTTTTTCCCCGCAGTTATCCGAGAATGAAGTATAACATCACTGACCAGAATATCTATTCCTGCATGAACAGTAGCATTTTCAATAAACTTAGCAACTACATTTTCTTTCGCTTTAACATAACCGCGATGCATTCCTTGAATGCCCATTTTTATCACTACATTCTTTCCTTCTACAATACCGCCACTAACAGTACCAAAAATCTCCACATTACCTTCAGCTTTTACTGAGAATCCCGGTTGCACAGAACCACGTATGGTGATATTACCGATAAATTCAATATTACCTGTCGAAACATCTACATCTTCTTTAATTTCAATAATGGGCATCACATTAATTTTATTATTGGTCATCAGAATCTGTCCTGCTATATCAGCCACAATGGTATTCGTATCCACAACACTTACATTTTTTCCTATCGGAAGCAACATATCTTTGCCCGGTTTGGCAATAACGTTATTACCTAATACATCCATTCCGGCACTTCCTGGCGTTGCTGGGATCTTTTCTGCCAAGATATCTCCTTGTTGCACCGTCGTAAACAAATTTAAGTTTTTAAAGTCTACACTACCATCTTCCATTTCCTGAGGACGACTTTTTGCAGCTAATGTAAACTGATGTCTAATCTGGGCATTAGTACCATGAATTGGTTGTTGACCAGAAGCAAATGTTACTTTTGCACCAGGAGACTCATAGGCCAGCTGAATGGCTTTGTCATCAATTCCGAAAACAATACCACTCGCCTTGATTTTCTCAAGTACAGACTCCATGGTTAAAGGTGTACATCGTGGCGGCAACACAATTTCTAAAGTTGCTTCCATTTTGTCACGTGCCAAATTCACCTGGATTTCGGGATTGGGCTGAGGCTCTACTATAGGCTTTTCTGCTACTTTTACCGGTTGATCATCTGCCGCTTTAATGGCAGCAATGATTAAACTACGATTATAGTCCGTTACTCCCTGCTTATTTAATTGTTCAAATATAGCTATCTCGTTTACAGAAGATGCACCATCTTCAATAGAGTGTATTTTTACAAATACACCACTATCATTGATATCAATTGAAAATCCAGGAATTTTATCATTTTTTTGTCCATCTTGAACCTCAACGTGTTCATCACCAATCATAGCTTGATATTCCCCCTTAACGGTATCAAATAAAACTTGATCTAATCCGTGATAATGCCCCTCTTAATCGGAAAATTGATTTAGTATGCAGCTGAGAAATACGCGCTTCAGACAATTTCAAAATTAAACTGATCTCTTTTAAGGTTAATCCTTCATAATAATACAAAGAAACAACTAATCTTTCTTTTTCAGGTAATTTATCGATTATTTTGGCTAAGGCTTGCTTTACTTCTTCTATTTCAATTTGCTCTGAAGGGTTCGTAAGGTGCGCGGAGGAGGTTTCTGTTTTTATAAATTCATCTAAAGGCATGATTGTACTAGCATTGAGCTGATTTAATAGAACATATAGTTCATTGACTGAAATACTAAGAGCTTCAGCGATCTCATTATCAGTAGCAGCGCGTCCTAATTGATTTTCAAGCTTTGATATCGTTTGTTCATATTGTTTTGCCTTTTGACGAATACTGGTTGGTACCCAATCTTGTGCACGAATGGCATCAAGCATAGAACCCCGAATACGAACAACGGCATAAGTTTCAAACTTAATTCCCCGCATCGGATCATATTTTTCAATTGCATCAAGTAAACCAAAAAAACCATTACTAATTAAATCGTCTTTATCTACATATTGTGGTAAGCTAATCGCAATGCGACTCGCAACTAACTTAACTAATGATAAGTAGTATTCAATCAGCTTTTCTCGTATTTCCACTTTCCTATTTTGCTGATATTCTAGCCACAATTTCATAATTTCTTCTATTTTAGCTTGCTTATTATCTAACATCTATGATTACCCCCATAAACTCACGTATATCTCATTCTTTGGGGCGCGTTATTTGTTCAAAACTAGTAGAGGTAAAAGGAGCAAATTCTGAATTATCGGTAACATCATCTGAAGGTTCATTTTCTTTCAGCTCATCCCTTTGAGACTTTTCTTCTAACTTCTTTAAAGCAATATTTTTTAAAAATCTTTCTACTATAAGCCCTATGCCATAGCCAATAAAACCAAAAATAGCAATTGAGACAATGATACGATAAATGATCGTTTCTATTCTAGCACCTTGCAACACACCGTTTAGTAGTGTCAGGGTACCAACAATGAGTGCTAAGCACAGAGCAGTACGCAACTTAAGCACCTTCATTCCTCCCTGATTATAGTTCTTTTTCACCTTTAGCAATTGTTTTTATGAGATAAATGCCTGTATCCAAATGTAATACGACAGTGCGCCCATAATTCCCACCAGTATCATCTGCGATTATTTTAATTTCCATTTTTTTTAATAATATACGTACAGCTTCCGTATTACGCTCACCAACACGCATAACATCTGTTGCATTTGCAAAAGTAAACATTTGAGCTCCACCAGCAATTTTAGCTAAAATACGTTTTTTGGCTGCCCCCAGTTTAATCATTTCATCTAACATCAAAGGCAAAGCCGTATTCGCAAATTTAGCTGGATTTTCAGCTGAACGTGCTTGTGTACTATCAGGAAGCATAATATGAGCCAAACCACCAATTTTTGCAGCTGTATCATATAGTGCAATGCCAACACAAGAACCTAATCCATAACTTATAAGACTAGAGGGGTTACTGCCAACTTTGTAATCAGCCATCCCAACTTTTATTAGTTCTGACATTATTCCTTCACCCCTATTGCCGCCAAAATGGTATTTAACGAACCAGGATCAGGAATCAAGAAAAAATGTCCTTTTACGCCATCACTCTCAGTGGTAAATTCGGTTTCAATTACGAGTGCATGATCTCCCATTTGTCCTAACTGGATCAAAATAACGCTTAAGATAGCTCCAGCCATATCCATTGCTAAAGCTGGAATTGATGGTAATAACGTCAAAGAAGTAAAGTGGGATAATGCATTGAGATAAGCACCGGCAAGAATATTACCAATTTCCAT
>JBEQCC010000269.1:0-4349 GCA_041639455.1 Pelosinus sp.
AGCTTAAGAGCGGTTTAGTCATCGATAAAAATAAAAGTGCTAGGTTCCATTTTTTTATGACAGAATTTAAAGTTTCGGCATAGAATGTAATAAATGTGTAGTGGGATCAAAAAGGGAGAGTGTTGCTATGTCGTCGCGTCAACTCATGTCATATATGGTTCCTGAGCCCTTGGAACCACTTAACTTAGAAGAAGTAAAATTCTGGATACGGATTATGGAAGAGCATGCTTTATTTATTAAGTCGGGGCTGCCTTGTGATCAGGAAGATTTTATTGATGATGCCCAAGCTTTTTACCAGGAGTTTGAGTCTTTACGTGTACGGGCAGAGCGATTGCAAAATGACAAGAAATTCATGGAGCTAGTGACTGACACCCAGGCCTTATTAAAAGAGTTTTATACGTTTAAGCGTGATTTATTACATCGCATGTTAGAGTGCAAGCTGGGTGGTTATAACTTTCCGCTATTTCTTGATCATATGGCTCGCGAAGCCGAATATTTTATGCGCCTGTTAGATAAAATTAAGAATGGAAAAGTGGCTTTATCTGGGGGTGCAAAGGCCCAGGAAAATGTATTTTGGCTGCGAATTATGGCAGACCATGCTAAATTTATTAGTCATTTGTTAGATCCATCAGAGCGGAACCTAATTCAAACAGCCAATAGCTTTTCTCAAGAATTTGATGATCTTTATCTGCAGGGTCGTGACTTTTCTAGTATGCTGCAGGGCTATCCGGAAGTGGCCTCGTTCAAACGTTTCCTGCAGGATGTTCGTGCTGCTGTGTTGCGCATTAGGGATTTTAAACGTGCTGCTGAAGAGATGATCAGAGAGTGTCGGTTAGTTGGCTTGATCCCAGCTCTGCTAGCCGATCATGTAAGGCGGGAAGCCGATCATTTTCTCTTGATTTTAACAATGATGGAAAAGGGAATTATGAAGAACACAACGGCAGCATCTTTAGAATACTGTGATGAGCCCTCTTCGATGTCCAAAATTGCAGATATGGAGAAATGCTCCATACCGAGTATGATGAATTCGGAGCGAGAAGAAGAGGTTTTATCAAAGCCAAAAGAAAGAGAGCAAAAAGTAGAGGAAGCACCACAAGAGAAAAGCAGTAATAAAGTAAAAGGAAATAAGGAACAAAAACATAGTCATTTTGAAAGCAAGGGCAAACACGCAGAAGAAAAGCTGGTTCTAGAGGATATTCTGATTGAAGAAGAGGATGATACCGCTTCTTCAATACAGGTGATTGATACTAAAAATAGTGATGCTAAATATAAATGGAGTGGCAAGTGGCCCCGTCAACTAGGGAAGAAAAAGGATTGAATACTTACAGTTAACGAGTAAAGACTTGGCGTTATGCCAAGTCTTTATTCGCTAACTAGATGGTTGTAGTTGTATCGAGATCCGTAGGAAGAATCGGTACAATCGTGATATAGCCTAATAATTCACGCTTTGTATCTGTAACGGATAATAGACGGCCATTGACTAAATCAATCATGCTAAGGTCAGCAAAAATATGGCTGGTAGCGATAGCTAACTGACTGCCAGGTACAATATGTAGGCAGGATATAGAACGATTCAGTTCAATGAGGCGGGAAATGGATGCAGTGGTAAGGTCAATCACTGTAATAGAGGCACCTTCTTCATTGACAACATAAGCGGTTTGCTCATTAGGAGAAGCTGCAATGTGGGAAGGATAGGCAGGACATGATGTTTTATTCTTGGGGTATAAGCAGCTTTGCGACGTCATGGACGCAGGAGTCGTTTCCGTTGCCTTTATGATTGTGAAAATCATAATGCCTTCCAGGGTGAATGTTGTACTAGTAAAAGGTACTAGAATATGTTCATCTCCATGAAGAATTACATTCGTGGGGATACCCGGTAAAGAGTATTCCTGTAGTAACTGACCTGCAGGGCTGAAAACTGCCAGCGTACCTTGATTGTCATGTTCCCAGACGCTGTAGATCGCATCATGATTAGCAGCGAGGCCGACACAGGCAGCTTCTGCTGGGTTTCCCCAGGCTGTTAGAGACATACTCGGTATGGTCAGAGAATATAATCCGCCATTTGGATCTGCTATATAAGCATAATTGCCTTTTGGCGCGAGTGTAAATTGCGTAGGAGGAGGCAGCTCTATCGGTAAGCGATAGACGGATTTTTGTTTCAAATTTCCTACGAAGAGTGCGCCTTTCCCATTCGTTTTTACTACAGGCATATAGACTTTACTCTGGTCAGATGACAGCAGCAGCTCGGTGGGGGTATACTCTGGTGGGTAGGGCATTTCAGCGATGATTTCTCCTTGTTGACCATCAACGAGCAGTAAAGCATGAGTCGTATCATCAATTACAACAAGTTGACAGGGTTGGATTTCCATGTAATCACCTCGGTTATCCCAATTTATAAATGCCGATTTCCTTATATAATATTCTAAAATCTCAATTTGGTTATTGGGTATAGGGGATTAATTTTGTATAATAAGGATATTGGGTAGTGGAGGAGAAACAAAATGAAGTTATCTCGATTATGGCGAAGCAACGCTGAAGCTGTTATATGTATTTCCATGTTGTTATTTATGATCGGTACAGTAAATATTTTCAGTGCTAGTTTTGTAGAAGCTGGGCAACAAATGGGAGATGGTTATTATTATTTAAAAAGGCATTTGATTTCCTTTAGTATTGGAATCGTGGCGATGCTGGTTATCAGAAGAATCGATTATCATCGATTCAATCGGTTCCTTTTCTCATTCGTGTTATTAACAGTCGGTTTGCTAATTGCGGTACATTTTATTGGTATTGAAGTGAATGGTGCACGGCGTTGGTTAAATATTGGCTTTCAATTCCAGCCTTCGGAATTGGCAAAATTGACCGGCATTATGATTACTGCCGGATTCTTAGGTCCGCTAATTGACCGTAAGCGCAGAATTACGTTGCTTTCTGCACCTTTCTATATTTCAGCAATATTAGGAATGATCGTATTAAAGCAGCCAGATATGGGGACGGCAGTCATTATCGTTGGTACAAGTCTTATGTTGTACATCATTGCCGGATTGCCAAAACAGCAGTTGTTAACTTTAGTGGGTGGCGGCATTGTCTTATTTATATATGCAACCTTTGCAGCCAGCTATCGGGCGGAGCGTATTGCCGCATGGATCAATCCTTGGGATTACCAATTGGGTATCGGTTATCAGACGGTACAAGGTTTGCTGGCAATTGGTTCTGGCGGATTTTGGGGAACAGGTCTTGGTATGGGATCAAGTAAATTCAACTATTTGCCGGAAGCCCATACCGATTTTGCTTTTGCTGTATTATGTCAGGAAATGGGATTTATCGGTGCTCTAGCGGTATTATGTCTTATGGGCTTATTAGCCTATTACGGTGTGCGCATTGCCTTGAAGGCTCCAGATGGATTAGGCAAATTATTGACGATGGGCAGCATTTTTTTAATCGTAGGACAGGCTATTATTAACATCGCTATGGTTTCAGGTCTATTTCCAGTAGTAGGTGTGCCACTGCCTTTCATTAGTTTCGGAGGCACATCATTAATTGTTAATTTAATGGCAGTTGGTCTGATTCTGAGTGTAGGGCGTCAGACAGATGGTGTTGTACTTCAAGATACTGCACCAGAGCCCGATGCCAGCCGCAGCACTCGTTTAAAATTAGCAAGACAAGTCAGAAACCTGAACAGAGTTAAATAATGTGAGAATGTTAAACAGGCACAAGCTTACGAACTATTAAATAGTGTCTATCACTATGCAATATATTACTGAAAATGCTTTTGTATGTGTTTGTTTATCTGAAAAAATTTTACTTGTAATATCAAAAATTTATAAGTTTAAAGAGTGAAAATATATTACGCGTAGCATTTTTTTCTGAGAGTACGGAATCTGATAATCCTCTTCTAAAAAAATACAATATCCATGGTGAATAGAGAGGGCTGCTGAGCCGTCTCTATTCACCATCGTCTAGCAAAGTATAAATTTATGAAGGATGTGGGATAACATACTAGGGAGGTGAGAATGCTATGTTTGGTCTTATTCGTATAGGAGCTTATCTAATAAGTGGATTAACAGCATGGCAATTTTTCCAAGGTAACGCAGATGGAATCAATTCATTACAAAAGCAGCTGGCTCTCGATCCGGCTCGCGGCATGCTTTTAGGTGTATGTGCCGGGATTAGTGACTATACTGGCATTGATGTCAGTCTCATTCGATTTGCTTGGGCGTTGTTAGTCTTATACCGCGGGGTAGGTATCTTATTATACATACTTGCCTTTCTGATTATGCCATCCATTGGCTAATCAGTTTTTTATAAGTATAGAAAATATAAATTTTCTAAAGGAAAAGGCTAAAGGCAGA
>JBEQCC010000270.1:0-4780 GCA_041639455.1 Pelosinus sp.
TGAATACTTTGCGCTCTGCCAATCCAAAGAGATAACCAGTTGTTAATTTTGACAAAGTACCCATTCCAAAAATACCACCAGATGCTAAATCTTGTAATAATCCTGCGAAGAAGCCCATACCGACTCCATTCTCTTTACCAGACAGCAAGGCATAAGACACCACAATTATCAGCAGTACATCAGGATAAATACCTCGAATTGAAATAAGAGGTATTAGCGTAGACTGCACAATAATCGTTATTAGAAGTACGCTACCCCATATTAATACATTCATTGTCTTACTCCCTGAGCAGGCACTGGTGTTTTTCCCGAAGCATCAGGAGATACAATTGGAGTTGTCGGAGGCAAAGTAGGAATCGGCTCACGTGAGCGCACGATAACAGAGACCTCTTCTAGTCTATCAAAATCTACCGCAGGATTCAAGACAGCATATTTTAACAAACCACCTTCTTCATTAACCAAATCAACTACTTCACCAATTAATAACCCTTTAGGGTAAATACCTCCAAATCCTGATGTAATAAGCTTATCTCCCTTTATCACATCAGCATCACGGGCAATATTTACCATTCTTGGTGTCAAGGGAGTAGAACTATACCCTTCTACAATAGCTGCAACTCTTGACTCTGGACGCTGTACCAATGCTCCGACTGCACTTCGAGGGTCAAGAATCAGATTTACTTTAGACACATTTCCATATACGCTCACAACACTGCCAACGAGTCCCTGAGGAGTAACTACAGGCATATCTTTAGCTATACCATCGGCAGTTCCACGATTAATAATAATCGTACTTGTCCAGCTTCCAGGATCGCGTCCCACTACTGCAGCTGTCACTAAATCAAACTGTGGTGCCCCTTTTTTATACTCTAACAGGCCCTGGAGGCGCGCATTCTCTGCCATAATTTCAGTCATATTTAAATTACTTTGACGAAGATTTCCATTTTCTATCCGCAGCACCTTGTTATCACGATAGGCCGTCATCAATTCTCCGGCGGATAAACCAATATTACGAAAGGTAAATCCAACATTGCTAACAACAGATTGAACAGGCGCCAACACAACAGTAATTGTTTTCTCCATAAAGGCAAACTTATATTTACCCTGGGCGAGAGAACTAGCCAGCCAAAGGACGAGTAACACAGCCACTAGTAAAATGGCCATTTTTCTGTGAAACAAGCGCACTGGTGTAATCTCCTCTCTATCCCACTATCCCAACTTTTTGGGAGACATTAGCACACGTTTTAATAAATCTATACTTTCCAGGGCTCGCCCAGTACCCATACATACACATAAAAGAGCATCTTCAGAAATATGCACTGGCATACCTGTTTCTCTACTTAAAAGCCGATCAAGACCTTTTAATAAGGAACCACCGCCCGTCATCACAATACCTCGATCCATAATATCAGAAGCCAACTCTGGTGGTGTTTTCTCCAGCGTAACTTTAACAGCTTCGATAATGCTCATTACAGGCTCACTCAAAGCTTGTTGCACTTCGCTGGCTTTGATAGTAAGTGTTTTAGGTAAACCACTTACTAAGTCTCGGCCTCTAATTTCCATCGTTTGGTCACTAGGAGGGATAATTGCCCCCCCAATCGTTACCTTTACTTCCTCAGCCGTACGCTCACCAATCATCAAATTATAAGTACGCTTAATATATTGTATAATCGCTTCATCCATCTCATCGCCACCCACACGGATGGAACGGCTGGTAACAATTCCGCCAAGAGAAATAACAGCTACTTCTGTGGTGCCGCCACCAATATCAACCACCATATTGCCTGTGGGTTCATGAACAGGTAAACCAGCTCCAATAGCTGCAGCCATAGGTTCTTCAATTAAATAGGCTTCTCTCGCCCCCGCTTGAATCGTTGCATCAATTACCGCACGTTTTTCCACTTCCGTTACTCCCGAAGGCACGCCCACAATTACACGAGGGCGAATAAAGGATTTTGAATCAATGGATTTGCGAATAAAATATTTTAACATAGCCTGAGTCACATCAAAATCTGCAATTACACCATCTTTTAGCGGTCTAATCGCCACTATATTACCAGGAGTACGACCAATCATTTGTTTCGCTTCTTCTCCAACTGCCAATACCTCCCCAGTGTCTCGCTGAATCGCTACTACTGATGGTTCGCTCAGTACAATCCCTTTACCTTTTACATGCACTAACGTATTGGCAGTGCCAAGATCTATACCCATATCTCGGGAAAATGATCCAAAAAAACTTTTCATACTATATAGCTCCTTTCAATAAGCAAGTACATATTGATCTTGCTACTTAACAAATTCATTCTATTATTCCCTTTTCTTTAAGACTAACATACTTGTTATCGCCTATAATTATATGATCAAGGACAGGAATTTCTAAAAGTTTCCCTGCATCAACTAATTTTTGAGTTAGGCTAACATCTTCCGAACTAGGAGTAGGATCTCCGCTGGGATGATTATGTGCCAAAATAACAGAAGCCGCTGAATGATTAATAACCTCGCGAAATAATTCACGGGGATGCACAATCGATGCATTTAAACTGCCAATGGAAATAGTAGGAGTCGCTATCACATGATTTTTAGTGGACAAGAGAATTACAATAAAATGCTCTCGTGCTTCATAGCGTAGTCTGGCCATTAATAAATTGACAGCATCCTGAGGAGAACGAATGATTGCTCTTTGTTCTGCTGCCGCTCCATTTAAGCGTTTGCCGAGCTCAATGGCAGCAACAAGTGTCACTGCTTTCACTGGACCAATCCCTCTTATTTTACTTATTTCTTGAGGGCCAAGACCAGAAAGAGCGGTTATGCCCATCTCTTCATATTTTTTTAACAGCCTTTCCGCTACGCGCAAAACAGAATCATTTTTTGTACCGGTCCTAAGCAGTATAGCCAACAAATCTGCATTGCTTAAAGCCTGAACACCTTTTTTCAGCATTTTCTCCCTTGGTCTTTCCTCTTGAGGTAATTCTTTTATCATAAGCGGCTTATTGTCATTCATAATAACTTGACACCAGCCTTTTTAAGTAATTCAGATAATTTATTTAATGGTAGACCTACAACATTAGCATAACACCCATTGATGCTCTTCACAAAAAGCGCACCCATACCTTGAATCGCGTATGCACCTGCTTTATCCATAGGCTCACCTGTTGTGAGATATGCTTCAATTTCCTCAGCCTTAATATCCCCAATCTTTACATTGGTAACAACAAAATCACTCCAAATTTCCTTTGCTGTTACAACAGCAATTCCTGTAATTACTTGATGCTCTTTACCTGCTAGAGAAGTTAACATACGTCTTGCATCATTTTTATCCACAGGCTTACCATAGACTTGTCCATCCAGTACTACTATGGTATCAGCCCCAATCACCACATCATGAGCCTGTACTTTCAAAAATACATCCAAAGCCTTCTCTTTCGCCTGTAAGACCACTAACTCATGAGGGGACACAGCTTGCGCATTATCTTCGACAACCCCACTAGTCATTACTACAAAATCACAACCAACCTGGGTTAACAGATCACGACGGCGGGGCGATGCTGATGCCAAAATAATCGTCATTAGCAAAACCTCCTATAGATATAAATCAAAGACGCCGATACAGCAAAAATGCTACTACCATACCTAAGATGCTAATTAAGTTAGGCTGCAAAGCAAAGCCAGCCATAAATCTTATGACATACAAATTAATCGTAACAGGCGGCACATCTAAAACAAGAAATGTTTTTACTAAATACGGAGCAAAACCAGCTGCTATATCAGAATTTGAAATAACTTCTCCCAAAATACCGCCAAAAACTGCACCCGTAAACAGAAATAGTATAAACACACCATATCCATTACTTTTAGCGCCTCGCAATATTATTCCCCCCTGCATCTATTATAAGACAGTCTAAATACATATGCTATAGTAGTTATTTACTTATTGTAATGGGTTTGGAATAGATTTGGCGCCTTTGCCAAAAAGTAAGTTACAGTCATCCCTGTTGCCCAGCCTGTTGGCACTGCCAATAACACTAAATAAGGTAAATACCATAATAAACTAAGGCTTGATACCACTAAAGCCGCCATTATAATTTGCGCTATGCCATGCATAACGGCACCGATAATACTAATTCCGATAAAAGAAAAATTGGAATGCCAAGCCGTATAAGCATAGGCCATCAATAATGTACTAGCAATAGCACCACTCATACTCATCGCAAAGGCAGGGCCAATAAGAATTCCTCCAAATAACGATGCTAAAAAAACTCGTATAACTACCACATATATGGCATCACGCCAACCAAAAGTTGCAATCGTAATTAGAGATACAATATTTGCTAGTCCTAATTTAATGCCAGGTATGGGAAGTGGCAAAGGAATCCAAGATTCTACAATGTGCAGCACACTGGCTATGGCCACAAATAAAGCCATTAGCACCATGCGTCTCGTATGATTCATAATTTATCAGCCTTTGTTATCTACTTTACCGCCTTGTCGGTTAGTCTAGATTATTTTACCGCAAAAACCCTTAACATGCAAATAAGATACATATAAAAAACCGCAGAAGATTTTTTCTTCTGCGGTTAATTAGCAATTTCTCTATTTTGCGCAAGATGCACAAGCAAGAGCCGTACTTGCGTCATTTTCTGTACCAGGCACAATCCCTGTTACAAAAGGACGAATCGCCTTTGTCGGGCATTTACTTAAACATACAGCATCTGAACATTTTTCTTCGCAAATCTTAGCATCCACAATAGCCAAGTTATTCCCCATCTTTATCGCTTCATAT
>JBEQCC010000271.1:0-4764 GCA_041639455.1 Pelosinus sp.
ACTGGCTTACCTTTAGTGTGAACTTTCAATATCTCCAAACGTCCCTTAACATCAGGTTTATCAACGACAATCTGTCTATCAAAGCGACCAGGACGCAGTAAGGCTGGATCAAGAATATCAGGGCGATTCGTCGCAGCAATGATAATAATTCCTTCATTGACGCCAAATCCGTCCATCTCTACCAATAGCTGATTTAATGTCTGTTCCCGCTCATCATGTCCGCCGCCGAGACCTGCGCCCCGTTGACGTCCTACTGCATCGATTTCATCAATAAACACAATACAAGGCGCACTTTTTTTTGCTTGTTCAAACAGATCCCTGACTCTGGAAGCACCGACACCAACAAACATTTCCACAAAGTCAGAACCGCTGATGCTAAAGAAGGGAACTCCTGCTTCCCCAGCAACTGCTCGGGCTAATAGAGTTTTACCTGTACCCGGAGGTCCAAATAACAATACACCTTTGGGAATACGAGCTCCTAAATCATTGAATTTCTTAGGATGTTTTAAGAACTCAACCACTTCTTCTAATTCTTGCTTTGCTTCATCAGCACCAGCCATATCGCCAAAGGTAACCTTAATTTTATCTTCACCGTGAAGCTTCGCCCGGCTTTTGCCAAAAGACATCACTCGGTTTCCGCCGCCTTGTGTCTGCTGCATAATAAAGAACCATACCCCAATTAACAGCAGCATTGGCAAAATAGAAGAAAAAATTGTTGTCCACCATGGTGGTTGAGGCGGCTGTTCAGCCTTAATATCAACATTTTTTTCCCGCAACGTATTAATAAGCGTAGGATCATTCGGCGTAATTGTGGTAAATTCAGTACCATCTGTCAGCTTGCCTCTAATATCTTTATCGACAACCGTGACACTCTGAACCTTCTGTTCCTCAATTTGACGTAAAAATTGAGTATAGCTAATTTCCTGCTTATTCGTTGTACGTGAGGAATAGTAGTCAATTATTGAAATAGCAATGATAATAATCAACAAATAAAAACTTACATTTCGAAAAAATTTATTCAAAGTAGCCCTCCTCTCACTGAAGCACCAACGTTATTTTCCTGCCATGGGGCATTGTCATGTCCTTTGGCCTCCATAGTGAAACATTATACCATCAAATCTAATAATTAACAATAAAGAAGACTTGATTCAGGTGGATTTTTAATTCCATCTTGAATCTTAGTCGCTCTTAATCCCACTTGCATAAGTGAACCTTGGGTCCGGGGACCCTTAGAGTGAACTTAGTTCGAGTTCTACAGTTGTTTCCCTGACCGCCCGGGCAGGGTCTTACAAGCTGTTAACGAGATAGAAGGCGGGATCTTAGAGCGTCTTGGTCATCGGATAAACCTAATCTTGATAAATTTCAGGTTTTAAAATTCCGATAAAGGGTAAATTCCGGTATTTTTCAGCATAATCAAGTCCATATCCAATTACAAAGTGATCAGGTATGGTAAAACCATTATATACAATATCCACATCTACCTTACGTCGTTCTGGTTTATTGAGAAGTGTACATATCTTAATGCTGGCTGGCTGGCGAGATTTAAGATTATCTACCAAATAATTCAAGGTTAAACCTGAATCAATAATATCTTCTACCACTAGAACATGCTTACCTTCCACATTTTCATCAAGATCTTTGAGAATCCTTACCACGCCACTAGAACTGGTACCTGCCCCATAACTGGACACTGCCATAAAATCAATCGCTACCGGAACTTTAATTGCTCTGGCTAAATCCGCCATAAACAACACAGCTCCCCGTAACACCCCAATCATTAAGATTTCTTCACCAGCATAATCCGCAGTAATTTCTGCCCCCAGTTCTGCTATACGCGCCGCTAATTGCTCTTCGCTGAGCAGGACTCTTTCTACATCATTTATCACTATTGTTCCTCCTGTTTTATTATATATATTACGCAATAAAAAAATGTAAACCAATTAGGATTTTAATTATTTTTTTATTGCATTTTCTAAAATTCTTAATTGTAAAAATGCTTTCGTTTTATCGGTGACTTCGCCACGTCGACTTTGACGATAGCCTCCAATCCAAATGATACTTTCTGTATCACAGATGATCGGTACAAAATCTCTCACTTCCCGAGGAATTTTTTCATCAATAAAAAAATCTTTCACTTTTTTATTCCCAGCAAAACCAAGAGGGATAAAACGATCACCCACACGGCGAGTACGAACAAATAAAGGTAATGCTAGCTTATCTGCATCAAAAACAGCCACATTGAGCTGACTTTTTATTCGTATCGCAGTTATCTCTGCGCTGATTTGTATACCTAATTGCGGAATTTGGGTAATACCAGGAATCATTAATTCTTGTCCAGCATAAGCTGCCTGATTCGTCAAAGCAAATGCCTTTTCTCCTACGTATAGTCCATCATAAGTTTTGTGAATTGTCAACCCACCAGGCAGCTGTAAAATATTTCCCACTCGCCCATGAAAAAGCATCTCTATCAAAGTTTCCACATGATTAAAGCTTATTCCTGTTAAAGAACCTTGTTTTTTTTCAATCGCTAAGCGAATTATTTCACGCGTAACGGCAATATGTAACAATTTCATCTGCTTTGCAACAAGCAGCAAGCGATGATTATCTTCTTTTACAGCTTCCGACCAAATACTCTTAGCTGTACGCTGGATAAAATCATGCTCATCGCCAACAATGGTTGCAGTTCTACACAACGAATCTTTAACAGCACTATTATACTGTTTTTCCAGCTCAGGTAAAAGATGAATTCGAATACGATTGCGCAAATAATTGGTTTCAAAATTCGAACTATCAAATTTAGGCTCTAGCTGCTCCTTATTACAATAGGCCATAATATCGGCCCTGCTGACCGATAGCAGCGGCCTAATGATATCACCATTCATTGGCTGCATCCCTCGTATCCCAGCGCTGCCTGATCCACGCAGCATATTCATTAATACGGTTTCCGCCTGATCGTCCCGATGATGTCCTGTAGCAATCTTGGCTCCCCCCACCTTTTTAGCGATCTGCCGCAAATACTGATAACGAACTATCCGAGCAGCCTCTTCTCCTGATATGCCCGTTTCTTTTATAAACGTAGGTACATCAATCGCTTTATGATAACATATCAGACTGCGTTTAGCACAAAAGTCCACTACAAAAGCCGCTTCCATGGCAGATTCTTCTCCACGAAGCATATGATCAACGTGGACAACAACCATATTCATATTATATTCTGGACGAAACGCAGCAAGGATATGTAACAAAGCCAATGAATCCGGGCCGCCTGAGCAAGCCACTACAATCCTATCTCCTTGCTCTAGCAGTCCATGTCGATCTATCCATGCTTTAACTTTTTCTAACATCAGTGCTGCAACTCTCCAAGTTATAATTTTTGATCAGGCGAAAAACAGTAGAACTGACAAAGATACCAAAAGCAATGGCTCCTGCCGTTAATATCGTCTGCATCCCTTTTGCTACTCCATCCACATAATTCCCTTCCACCATGTAAAGCATCGTCATATAGGCATCACCTCCGGGGACTAAGGGAATAAATCCCGGAATAATAAAAATAGTCGCGGGTTTTCGAAGAATCCGTGCCAAAATTTCTGCTATTATCCCGACTGCTACACTCGCCAAAAAATCAGCTAATATTCCATTGCCTCCAAGTCTCAGCGTAATATACATGATCAGCCAAGCCGCCACACCTACGAAACTAACATATAGTAATAAATTACGGGGAATACGATATAATATACCCACTGATGCCGAGATTAATAGCACCGCTATTACTTTTACCATTAACACCGCTTCACCTCATTATACCTTAAATGCCAATATAATTACCACACCCATAGCTACAGCTGCCGCTGTCAATGCAGCTTCCAGTCCCCTAGACAGACCGCTTAGCAAATCACCCGCAATAACATCCCGTATGGCATTGGTAATGGCTACCCCAGGGACTAAAGGCATAATACCACCAATAATGACAGCATCAGGTCGTAAATGAGGCCAGATCGAATGTAGGAGTACACCGCAAAAAGCAACAGCCATACCACCAAGAAACTCAAAAGAAAATTGTACACCATGCAGTTTAGAGATGATATGGGCGATATAGCGTACGATCATAGCTGCTGCAAAAGCAGCTAATGTCTCAAAAAAAAGCGCATTTTGCAAAACCGCGGTCCCTCCTCCAATGACCCCTGAAGCTAACATAGACGGCAATAAGGAAAATCCCGTCCGTTCTTTGCTAATACTGGTTAAAATCCCTTTAGCATCCTCATATCCCATGCGCTGGGCTACTAAGCTTCGCGATAACTCATTTACCTTTGAAATTCGATCCAGATTGATTGTACGATCTCGTATCCGCCGCATTACAGTTAAGGTATGACCAACTTCGTCGGTTACTGTTAAAAAGACACCTGTAGGAATTACGAAACTCTCTACTGTGCTGGCACCACAAGCTTTTGCCATGTGATCCATAGTTTCTTCTATTCGATAGGTTTCTGCTCCATTTTTTAACATAACCTCACCTGCCAGTGCCGCTAACGAAACCATTTGCTCCAATGAGATTGTCACGTATGCACACCGCCCATACTATTTTCAACATTCATAACTCTATCTAAATTCAGTGTTATTTTATTCTCTCGCTTTATTATATTTTCCTGCAATTGCAAAAAAAATAACCCAGTATATCTTCAATGTCATTAAGTTAAGACTGATGTAATTAAACTCCAAAAGAGTAGAGTACAGAAATTGTACCCTACTCTTTTTTTGTAAAAAAAA
>JBEQCC010000272.1:0-4762 GCA_041639455.1 Pelosinus sp.
TCTTGTCCTATTTCCATAAACACTACTGTCATTCCTGTATCTTGACAGATAGGCCTTTGTTCATTTTTAGAAATATTGGCGTTTTCTACAAGCTTTCCAATAATTTCTTTACCTAAAGCCGATTCTTCTTTTCTTCCAGCTGACACTAAAGCATCATACACATCCTCGGACAAATAATAGCAAGCATCCATGCACATTTTTGCTATTGCCTGAGTAATTTGCTCTACCTCAATTATACGCATGCTCATCCCCCTATTCTAATATTCAAGTGTATTATATCACAAACTTTTCAGGTAAACCACTCACTCTATCACAATAATATAAATTTTATAGAATATTTGCGTTATATAACTTTTTTTATAGCGATACGCCCCTTTACACAGCTTTCACATAAGAGTTACGGTCAAAAAGAACACCGTAAATGCACTTCTTGACCGTAAATTCAACATATTCATTTATTTTAAGAATTGTTTTCCAGCAATACCAGGTTGTGTCATTTCACTTGGCGATAAAATAATTTCTAATTGAGTATCTGTTAATAGACCTTTAGAAATAACCAGTTCTTTAACAGATGCTCCTGTTTTTAAAGCCTCTTTTGCAATTGCAGAAGATTGCTCATATCCAATATGAGGTAATAGCGCAGTCACAATTCCCACACTCTTATTGATCATCTCACGACAGCGTTCTTCATTCGCTTCAATGTCTTTCACGCACTTATAATTTAATGTATTTACTACATTTGTTAAAATCGTTAACGAATTAAAGAGATTATATGCCATAACTGGCTCCATAACATTTAACTCAAACTGCCCATTTTCTACAGCAAGACTAATAACCAAGTCATTACCAATTACTTGGTACGCCACTTGATTTACGACTTCGGGAATGACAGGATTGACTTTGCCGGGCATAATTGATGAACCTGGCTGCCTTGCCGGAAGAGAAAGTTCTCCCAAACCGCAGCGTGGTCCCGACGACATAAGTCTTAAATCACTGGCAATTTTACAAAAAGCTAAGGCCGTAACTTTAAGGGCACTGGAAATTTCAGCAATCTGATCGGTATTTTGGGTAGCATCCACTAAATTAGCAGCAGAATAAATCTCCTCACTTGTTAAGCGAGAAAGTTCTTCTATCACAAAGGCAATATATTCTGGTTCCGCATTTAAACCAGTTCCAACAGCAGTAGCTCCCATATTCACATAATGCATATTTCTAACATTTTCTTTAATACGTTTAATTGCCCGCTTAGTAGCTTCTGCATATGCATAAAACTCTTGTCCTAATGTAATAGGCACGGCATCTTGCAAATGGGTACGTCCCATTTTTAAAATATGATTAAAGCTGTCTCCTTTAGCCGTAAACATAGCTGCCATATCTTCTAATTCAGCAATCAGCTTTTTGGCTTTTGTAATGGTGCAAATACGCATAGCTGTTGGCATAACATCATTAGTAGATTGAGCCATATTTACATGATTATTAGGTGAAATAAGCGCGTAATTGCCCTTTGCTTCACCTAATATCTCAAGTGCTCGATTCGCTATGACTTCATTAGCATTCATATTCATGGAAGTACCCGCTCCACCTTGAATGCAATCCACTATAAATTGATCATGCAACTTTCCCTCAATGATCTCTTGTGCTGCTTGCACAATAGCATTGCCAATTTTGATTGGCATACGGCCAGTTCTCATGTTAGCCTTGGCTGCTGCGGCTTTTACAATACCAAACGATGCAATAAAATCAGTATTCATTCTATGACCAGTAATAATAAAGTTTTCTAAGGCTCTAGTCGTTTGTACTCCATAATAAGCTTCATCTTGTATTTGTATTTCTCCTAGAAAATCATGCTCAATGCGCACAAAACCACCTCCACTATTCTTTTACTCGATTATAGCACGGCAATTGTATTTTGTATACATTATTCTTTTTATTTATTGCAAAATTCTTTCTATTTTGTAAGCCAGAAAAAATACAGTTCTATCATGTATTAAAAGGCGTTTATATATACACATGTTAACAATCAGAAATAGAATATAGGAATAAACGGCATTATAATAAATAATCAAATCTCTATATTCATTCCTGACAAACTATCTTAGTTCAACATATTCTTTAATGTCTCAATATACTGCTTTGTATTTTTTCTATAATAGGAATAGCTGCAGGAGAGCGAAGGAATTGATAAGTCGTATCTGGTACTAAAGCACGAATCTCCTCCCATTCTTCCTGCCTTAAGAGTTTTCGAACCCTAGAGGCACTCACAGCATTTCCCTGAACAGAAATCCTTGGCATTTCCAGCACATCAATCCCATGCTGTGGTAAAATATCAAGCATTGCTTGGTTATAAGCCTTTGTCACTAAGCAATACGGTTCATCCCCCATATACCGACAAGTAATTCCCATGGCAGGTGCAATATGCTTAGCAAAAATAGTAGCATCCAGCCTTGTCTGCGCTGTTACCGTTTCGTCTCCCTTGGTAAAATAGCCAGGAAACGTAGCAGCCGACACAATATATTTACCTCCTGGCAGCACGACTACGTTATCATAGTCAGCTAATCCCTGCTTAACCAGAGAAAAGCGGATGTCAAAAGGGAATACAGATCCCTCTTCGCTGACTACCAATACCACCACAGCTGCATTTTCTTTAGCTGCTTTAGCAATTACCGCCTGATGTCCCAAAGTAAAAGGATTGCAGTTTACTACTAATCCAGCTCTTTTTCCTGAAGGCAGATGGGCTGTCAAAGCAGCCATCTCCTTACAATGCGAATCAATCGACCCGATACCAGCTTCTAAAAGCACCGCATATGGATCTGCCCGCCCAACTTCTTTAAATCCTAATGCACCAAATAAATGCGCCTTGCCAGGCTTGGTAAAAATAAAATAATGATAGGTTCCCCGCCGCCCTGCTTCCTGCATCAAATGGCTGACAACTGCTGATGTCAGACCTTCCCCCTGCAGTGACTCATCAATCGCAATATTTCGCAGTACTTCGCCAGAAAGCGAACCTGTAGCTACAATAGAGTCTTCCTTATATAAAGCAACGGTATAGTCTACTTGCTCATTAAAGGTTAAGGAAAATTTCGCAAGAAACATTTTCACGTCACTAACTTGCCGAGCATTATTCAGATTGATTACCCGCTCTTCCGTAGTCCCCCACAACATCACTAGCCCTCCACTTGGTGCACAACATCAATAATCGTGCCATCACGATATTCTACTACTGCAACTATCTTTTCGCCTGTCTTTACTGCTTTAGGGGCCCCGGCTATTTTCTCTGCCAATTCCTTTAATTCTTGTATATCTTTTACAGGCAATCCTGCTGCCAAGAATTTTTCTTTTAAATCGGCTCTAAGAGGATTTACTGCTACCCCTCTTTCTGTAACAAGAACATCAATCGTTTCACCTGGAGTCGTGGCTGTAAGGACTTTATCCACAATAATAGGCAAACGTCCACGCAATAAATTGGCTACGATGATCGTAACTTTTGCACCTGCCGCTGCATCCGCATGACCGCCTGAGCCACCCATAATAACGCCATCGGATCCCGTAACTACATTTACATTAAAATCAGTGTCCATTTCTGTAGCCCCTAAAATGACCACATCCAGCTGATTAACGGCACATCCGGCATTGAATGGACTTGCATAAAAATCAGCACCAATTTCTAAGTGATTTGGATTGGTAGATAAAGAACGAATCGCTTCTAGGTCAAACCCCTGAACATCCATTAATTTCTTAAACAAACCGTTTTCCAGCATATCCACCATATAGCCAGTAATGCCGCCTAATGCAAAACTCCCCACAACATTGTCCTTCTCCATCATTTTCCGGACAAAAGCAGCCGTTGCTAAAGAAGCCCCACCTGCCCCTGTTTGAAATGCAAATCCATTTTTTATAAGTCCAGTAGCTTGAATTACTTTTCCTGCCGTTTCAGCAATTTTAAGTCCAACTGGATCTTTAGTAATACGAGTCGTACCCGAAACAATACCTTTAGGGTCCCCTACACATTCTACTTTTACTACATAATCTACCCTCGTCTGAGGTATGGATATAGGTGATAAAGGGTATTCACCTAGATAATCCGTCACAGCCACTACATACTCTGCATATTGAGCATCAGGAAAAGCATAACCGAGTGAACCGCATGCTGCCGGACCTTCTACACCATTTAGGTTACCATATTCATCAGCTGCCGGCGCTGCAATAAACGCCACATCAATTTTAAGCTGACCACATTCAATCGCTCGCCCGCGTCCGCCATGAGTACGCAGGACGACAGGTTTATCAAATAATCCTTTCGATACAGCCTGAGCAACTGGACCGGACATATAATTCGTATCAAGCCCCGTTACCACACCATTTTTTACATGTTCAATAATCGGTGCATGTACAGGAAAGACCGAACTTAACGCAACGGTTAGGTTTTTCAATCCTAACTGGGCCGCAGTTGCCAGAACCATATTTACAACACCATCACCATTTCGGAAGTGATGATGAAAAGACAAGGTCATTCCATCGGTTACGGGTATCTTTTTAAATACTTCAACTAAGCTATCGACCAATTTGCGATCGGCAGGTTTTATGGTTTTGACCTTAGGTGCCTGACGTGTCATTTCTGGTATGGCAGCAAAAGCACCAGCAAAAGGCTTTATTGCTGCTACGCCGGAAATGCTTTCAGGTATTTCACGTCCAATTGCATTTTTCATTATTTTTTTCCTCCCATCAAACCTAACAACTCTGCTAAATGCAAGATGCGTTCTGC
>JBEQCC010000273.1:0-4752 GCA_041639455.1 Pelosinus sp.
CTCACGGGGAGTCCTCGGGTTCATAGGGGCTAAAGGCCGTGCATTGTACAAGGTTATTGGCTGGCCTTGGGTTTGCTCTTAGCCGCGCAGGCGCATCGTCAGGCCTTTAAGGAAGTTGCGCAGCAGATATTCATGTTTTGTGTTACGTGGGCTTTTACGTTTATTTTCAGTTAGAATTTGTCGTACTTTTTGGAATTGATCAATTGTTACAATCGGAGAAATAGGGATTGGAATCCAATCTTCTTGTGGCCTTGTTATTTTTTTACGTTTATATTGGCTGATTTTCTTTTCATACTTATTAAAAGACCATTTGGTGCCAGCGTACTTTTCATCCGTTAAGATTCGATAAATCATAGAAAGAGTAAATGGCTTATCCCGCTGGTTTGTGATGTTTTGCTGACGCAGAAAGATAGCAATTTCTTTAATTGTAACTTTCTTGCTAAGATACAAATCATAGATCATTTGTACGACTGCAGCTTCAGCTTGATTGGTGATATACGTACTATTCTCATCATCCCAGTCGTAACCATAGGCACGACTTTTCTGGATCATCTTGCCGCTTCGTGCTTTGGCACGTTTACCACGTAGTGTGCGTTCACGAATTTTAGCTTTTTCAAAGGCGCTGATGGCACCACGAATCGAGAAGAATAAACGCCCCTCAGGTGAAGCATCGTAGCTGCCAGTTACAAAATATAGCTTTGTATTCAATTTTTCAATTTCATCAGCTAATAGTAATTGATTCGTTAGGTTGCGGCTAAGACGATCAGGATCATAAACAATGACATTTTTAATTTTTTTATTATGCAGATCATCTCTTAAACGGTCGAGAGCGGGTCTTTCTAAATACTCGCCACTATATCCATCATCAATATATTCGGAACTGCTAGATGTTTCCAATCCAAGTTTAACAGCATGCTCATGGCAACTGCGAATTTGGTCACCAATCGAATAGCCTATTTCTGCTTGAAGGTCTGTACTTACACGGCAGTAAATCGCATTCATTGTATCCTCCCGAAAAGTAAGATTTATTTAGAAAGGCGGTATATAGATTAGAAAAAATTGTATTTTTTTGTAAGGTATAACAGGAAATCGTAAATTAAAATAGAAAATAATTATAGAGTAGTGTTGTAAAACAAGGGATCATTTCTGCATAAAATTGATATTTTTTATCCTACTGTAAATCGTATTGCTGTGGCAATAAGAGAAAATACATATGGGAGGAGTGTTTTATGTTAAAAAAAAGAAAATTACAGATAGAAAAATTGAAGAAGTATATCATGCTTTTTATTGGATCTATCTTTACCGCCGTGGGATTAGAGGAATTTTTGATTCCAAATCAAATCATTGATGGCGGTATTGTGGGCATATCAATTATGGCAAGTCATTTAACATCGATGCCCTTGAGTATATTTCTGGTACTGTTAAATCTACCTTTTATATATTTAGGCTATACACAGATTGGAAAAACATTTGCCATGTCAACTATTTTTTCAATATTTTCCTTGGCTTATTGGGTTTCTATTCTTCATCCTATCTCAGAAGTTACGAGAGATCCTTTTTTGTCAGCTGTTTTTGGCGGAATTATTATTGGAATTGGCGTTGGTTTAATTATTCGATATGGTGGATCTTTAGATGGCACGGAAATTGTGGCTATTATATTAGATAAAAAAACGGGATTTTCTATAGGTGAAATAGTCATGTTTTTTAATATTTTTATTTTAGCTAGTGCAGGGTTTATTTTTAGCTGGGATAAAGCAATGTATTCTTTGGTAGCCTATTTCATTGCTTTTAAGGTTATAGACATAACCATTGATGGGTTAGATGAGTCAAAAGGCATTCTGATTGTTTCGGATAATCCAGATGAAATAGCTGATGCTTTAATGGCTCGATTAGGAAGGGGGGTGACAATTCTTCATGGTGAGGGTGGATACTCAGGTGATTATAAAAAAATTCTTTATTCTGTTCTTACTCGACTTGAAATTGCTAAGCTCAAAGCGATTGTAAAGGAGAAGGATGAAAATGCTTTCATTACAATAACAGATGTACATGATGCCATGGGTGGCAGAGTAAAGAAGAAAGCAATACATTAGTAAGAATTTTATCGTTACACCAAATATATATTAGATTGCATGATAAAATATACTTGTAAGACGTATGTTGATAAAGGAAGAGACAGCTGCGAAAGCTGTTTCTTCCTTTATCAACATACGTCTTAATTTATTAGAATAGCATCTGCTGATGTTTTCGCCAATGTATTACTATTAGACAAGGAGTAGAGCATATACCTTATAGGGGGGGGACGAAAATGGAGGTTATTTTTGAGTATGAATTCGATGGTATTGTATATCCGGAAGATAATCCACCACCAAAATACATTAATGATTTACTAGATGCTTTAGAACCTTTTCTGCTGCCTACTCTTAATCTGAATCAAGCCGAGTAATATCGGCTGAAATGTAAATGGACAAGTGGTTGGAGAATAAAATATCTTTCTTGGAGAGTAAGGCTTTTTATGATATTAGATATAATTTTGTATGTTACGTGTGGTAACGCGAACATTGGAAACACGCCGAGAAAGAATATTAGCTACGTTCTTATTATCTTTAACCATACCTTGTTCGGCACAGCTTGGTGTTATATTAGCATTATTGTCGGATTCATTTTTATCTCTAACCATATGGGGGTGTTATGTCCTCATCATTTTTGGAATCGTTGGAAGGTTGTCAGGAAGTTTGTTACCTGGCAATTCGAGTTCATTTTATATGGAAATACCACCTTTGCGCCTGCCGATGTTATCAAATGTATTACATAAGGCTTTTATTCGTATGTGGTGGTATTTTATAGAAATCCTGCCGATTTTCATAATGACTAGTATTGTTTTATGGATTAGTGATCGAGCTGGCGTTCTAACCTATATCATATATTCGATGCAGCCGATTATGAGTTCACTTAGTTTGCCAAGCGAAACAGCTCAACCATTTCTACTGGGGTTTTTCCGCAGAGATTATGGTGCTGCTGGGTTATATGAAATGGTTACCAGTCATAGTTTAAGTAAAGAGCAGCTTTTAATTGCTAGTGTAACATTGACCTTATTTGTACCTTGTATTGCACAAGCAGCTGTAATGATAAAAGAACGAGGGTTATTTACTGCAATTATAATGTTATTTGTTATTATCTTTTTGGCTTTTATGGGAGGTCTGCTGCTTTCAAAAATATTACTGATTCTTAATCTAACTTTGTAGAATATATCCTTTAGTCTGAAAAAGGGAGTGGACAATATGGCTCACCTTATACCGATTATTAGGTGTAAAAAAAATACGATGGTACATGTTGTGCGTCTAGTATCAACAAGTGGAGATCATTTACGCAAACTAACAGCTTTGGGGGTATTACCTGGGGTGAAAATAGAAATTTTGCAAACCTATCCTGCCTATGTGTTAAAAATAGGATATACACAAATTGCTTTAGATTATGAAATAGCAAAGAATATTATTGTTTTCCATAATTAAAAGGAAATGTGCTTGATGTTATTGGTTTTAGATTATACTAAGGGTTAATCAGAGGCGTTATTTGCTATAGCTTTATTTAAAGCACTGATTAATGTAGTTATGTCGATGCTGTGAGCTGCTGCTCCTTGTCTAATATTCTCAAATCGTGCAGCTGCACAACCAAAACATCCCATACCATGATTGCGAAAAATAGCAACCGTTTGGGGATATTGTTCAACGACTTCTGAAATTCTCATATTTTCGGTAATAAGCATAAACAACCTCCTAATTAACATAATTATTAATACTAGTTTTAGCAAACGATACTATTTTATACGAACTAGAGGCTAGTATTTTTTGCAAAAGAGAGATAGAGTATTGTAGATAAAGATAAAATAGGGGCAGATTAATATTGTAATCGGTTTAATAATTATTTTTTCTTGATTGCCCTTATCTAGAATCGGTACCCATTCAGTAAAAATCATAAATTTCTACAAGTCTAAGAAGGAACAAGTTCTAGATGAACTTAGCCAATCTCGTGATGAAATAGCACGACAATTAGGCAAGGCTCCCAAGAATTTGCCTATTTATAATGGGAAATTGAAGACATGGTGAGAAAAACAGGATATAAGGCCCTGTGCACCATTGAATATGGGTAGGTTGGTGCTGATAGGGATATGTTTCTTTTGCAGCAATTCCTATTTTTTAAAGGCAAACAACATTTCGAAGTTTCTTCATTTGCTTAAACGGTGCACCTGTCTTAGAAGAGCTGGGTATTATAAAAATTTGAATATTTTAGATAACAACTAGGACAAAAGACTTTGGAGATGGGTCTTTTGTCTTTTATTTTTAAATGATGAAGAATTCCTTAAGGATTAAGAAGGATTTTATTTTATAAAGATAGAACACTAAAAGTGGGTAATTGTGGTGGAAAGTGGTAGAGGAACCAAAATGGTGGTGGTAAAATTATGTTAATGGGTGAGTACCTTCATACGATTGATGATAAGGGAAGACTCATTTTACCTGCTAAGTTCCGTGAGGAGTTGGGAGAGAATTTTATTGTTACCAAAGGTCTTGATAATTGTTTGTTTATATATGAAAAAAAGGAATGGGATATCTTAGCAAGCAAGCTAAAACAATTACCACTAGCAAAACCTGAAGCCAGGGCCTTCGTGCGATTCTTTTTTTCTGGTGGAGCGGAGATATCTTGTGATAAACAAGGGCGAATATTACTGCCTAATACTCTTAGGGAATATGCCCAACT
>JBEQCC010000274.1:0-4705 GCA_041639455.1 Pelosinus sp.
CTTATATTTATTAGCAATCATAGCTTAGCATTAACCTCTTCCAATTCACTTTCATCCACTTCACCAAACCAAGACTCCAAACGGGACTTTGCTCGGATTTTGGTGTTCTTATCAATATAGATTGCAACTACTGCTAATGCCATCATCAACGCACCAAAATCATCCGTATATCCTACAAAAGGCAAAAAATCTGTAATGACATCAAAAGGTGAAATAAAATACCCCAGTGCACCAATAATAACCGCTTTCGCTTTTTTGGGAACATTGTCTTTTTGCAGCGTGTAATATAAAAGTAACACAACATATACTAACTTTTTACCAGATTTAAGAAAGAATTTTTTTAATTTCTCAAACAGCTTTTTATCTGTATATTTTGTCGAGTATTTCTCAAAATTAAAGTTCATACTAATAACCTCCTATAAAAGATACTGATTTATTCTTTTATAGTATCTCTCTTTATCACTACTATAATTTATCTGCCATATAAAGACAAGTCATCCTTCTACTTGCTGTAGCAGGATGACTTGTTTATTTAATAGTTTTCACCTTTAAACTCAGTAATGCTTAATGTATTTTCTTTCGTATCATTTGCAGTTACCGATATGAGATCCCCTACGTTGATTAAAGGAATTTTCGGTGATGTATTCGAATTCCCCACAAAAATTCGATTATCACCCTCAAGCATAAAATAAAAATAAGATTCTCCACCTTTAACCACTTGAGAAACACGGCTGATTTTACCTTGCAATTTCAATGCTTTATTTTCCTGACTGGGAACAAACTGATTTCCTTTGCTAGCTAATACTTGCTGGTAAGCACGCAAACCACTTTCAATATCAGCTCCAACACCTACTAAATTATAGTTTTCTACGGAGATAAAGGATACAGCTTTTAATAGTCCTTCTTTATCTTTTAAAGGAGCAATATACGTTGGCACACCGCCGATGTTATACAAAATAGGATATCCGGCTCGATAAGATTTCTCCTGTACCTGACCTTCTGCTGATTTTTTTGCGCCGCTTTCATCAGCACCAGATACCTTATACCATTTTGCTTCTTTCGTACGAGAGTTGATCAAAATAAAACCGACTGAACTTCCGTCTTTACCTGATGAGGTAATCCCAGTATACCAATACACACTATCATCGTTGCCATAAATGAGATTAAGCTCATTTCCCGTCGGCTTTAATGTTCCCATTTTGGCAAATACACTATTCCAAAAACCATTTATGTAATCGCCCCAATCTTTAACTTGCTTATATACATAGGATTCTGGCTGAACCCTGTCAATCCAGCGAGGCAAATCATCAATAGTATACCGACTGATTTCACCTGTTTGAGCATTTACAATCACTGCACCTACTGCATCAGAACCTTGATAACCTATTTTATTTTTATATAAGGTCACAACCCAATATGGATTAAGATCATCATCTACTTCAAAAGAAAAATCTGAAATCCCAATATTAAAAAATCCATTAAAATATACGTATCTGGGTAAATAATCAAAGAAAAAACCCTTCATTTGATACTTTAGATATACCTCTTTGCCATTAACCGACTGCACTAAACGTATATCTTGGGGATTCGTAGCAGAAACCATAACAAAGCCTTTACTTCCTCTGGTATAATTCATCAGCCATTGAAAGATACCACGATGTTCTAGAGGTGCTACATAATATAATTTTTCTCGTACCTTTTGCAATGATAGTTCACCAATTTGCACTTCACTGCCTAAAGCGGGTACTTCACCAATGATTTTCTCTGCCAGCTTACGAGCCGTTTCCTCATCTACAATTCGTATTTGCGATAAATTTATCGGCTCGATATCGGAAGTAAAGGAACTTTCTTTGACCTCACCTAATAAACCTCTGTAAGAGCTGCTATATAGCATCGGAGCGCTTGTTAAAATTGGTAGAATCAGCAAGTTACTCACACCAACTACTATTAATATAATCCCTACAAAGCCGAGCATTCTATAGCGTTTATAATTTTGTCCTTGATTTTGATAATTAGCAATATCAACAACATGTGGCCGTTCCTGAAATAGCTGAGGGAATAATTTTTTTAAGACTTCTCCCCAGGCTGTTTTGGCTATAAATAACCTAAACTTATTCAGCAAAATTAATGCTGAAATGAATGAAAATAGTATTCCCCAAGCTATAACCAAGTTCGACCAATCCGTAAAACCAAATGTTAATACGGGCATTTCCATAAAGAAATATAGGAAATTAACTACTAAGAATACTATTATTAGAAATGGCAACATATTTAATCACTCCTTGCAAATTAAAACTTCATTATTACTTTCTATTCGCCATAAATCAATACTCATCCTGCTTCTTCCAGAAAATCATCTTATTGAAATTCAATGCTCTAATTATTCGCAGATATGGAGTTTTTACTCCACCGTCAAAATCTAGAGACTCTTAGTATAAGTGATCCTTAAGTCCAGCTCAAGTTCTACAGCCTGTTTCCCTGATCGGACTTAAAGGCTCTTAACGAAATAGGAGATGAAAGTCTTAGCGGAATTTAGTCCTCTAATAAAATTAACACTATTTTATTAACTTTAACATACTAGTAAAGCTAATTATGATATAATTTATGTATCCAAAATTAGAGGTAGGTGTTGTCATGAAAACGGTTGCGTTAATTGCTCATGATCGTAAAAAAGAAACCATGTTAGAATTTGTTGTTAAACATCAAAAAATTCTAGCAAAACACCATTTAGTGGCTACTGCCACTACTGGTCGCCTAATTAAAGAATCCGTTGGTCTGGATGTCACCACGTATTTATCCGGACCACTTGGTGGTGACCAACAAATCGGAGCACGTGTTGCCTCTGAAGAAATTGATTTGGTAATATTTCTAAGAGATCCTCTAACGGCTCAACCCCATGAACCAGATATCACAGCTCTTCTTAGAATATGTGATGTTCATAATATCCCAGTTGCAACAAATGTAGTCTGTGCGCATTTACTGGTTTCTACACTAAATGAATCGCTATAAAGAAGATTTAATTTAGATGGGTTTTCAACTCCATCCATAAAGAAGGAACAGCTAATATCAAATTTAGGCTGTTCCTTTCTATTACAATATTTTAACTATATTATACATAGAATCCCTCTCCACTGGAATACGCCCAGTTTGACGAATGGTCTTAATGATTGTATCTTTACTCAATGATGTAGCAGATTTTGCTCCTGCTGCATGCATGATTTTTTCTTCACTTACTGTACCATCAATATCATTTGCACCAAATCCCAATGCAAGTTGAGCTATCGGCAGTGTTAGCATGACCCAATAAGCTTTTATATTCTTAAAATTATCTAACATCAAACGAGAAATAGCCATCGTCTTAAGTTCATCCCATACTGAAGTTCTTTCTATTCGTTCACCAAGTACCGTATTATTAGGATGAAAAGGAAAACAAATAAACGTTTGGAAGCCGCCTGTTTCATCCTGCAAATTGCGTAAAGATAATAAATGTTCCACTCGTTCTTCTACTGTTTCAATGTGACCATATAACATACTGGCATTGCTGCGAATCCCTAGACTATGTGCTATGCGAGCTACCTCCAACCATTGTGCGGCAGTAGCCTTTTTAGGACAAATCTC
Source organism: Pelosinus sp. (assembly GCA_041639455.1). Lineage (GTDB taxonomy): Bacteria > Bacillota > Negativicutes > DSM-13327 > DSM-13327 > Pelosinus. Next base: position 3,619 of record JBEQCC010000274.1, read on the forward strand.
ATTTCTTACCCGATCTGACAATATCTCAGCACCACCCCCAGGCATAGAGTCTAAACCAGCATTTTGTAATTCGATTAATACTTCAACAACGGACTTTCCAGAAATAGAAGAAAAATATATAATCTCCACTGCTGTGAACGCTTTTAAATGAATATGTGGCAATGCCTGTTTTAATTCCTTTATTACATCGACATAGTGTGAAAAAGGCCAATCTGGATGCAAGCCGCTCACGATATGCAGTTCTCTAAGGTCTGGATCTTTAGCTGCCAGCTTAGCAACTTCTAAAGCTTTTTCCTTATTCATGGCATAGGATTGAACACTCTCTGCATCACATCCAAAAGCGCATAACTCACAACGAGCAGTACAAATATTAGTAAGGTTAATATGACGGTTTACATTATAATATACATAATCGCCGCTCACATTTTGTCTAACGATATCTGCTAGGTAACCTAACCAGGTCAAATTATTACATTCAAATAAAGCAATGCCATCTTCTCGATTAAGACGAACTCCCTGCATAATTTTTGCTTCAATTTGTTTTAGAACTATATTCACGTATGACACTCCTTCCATTTTGTATTCTTCCCCAAAAAGACATTGCCTTCCTGCAAAATCTAATAAAAAACTAAAGAAATATTTTTCTCCACTAATATACAAACACAATATCTCTTCGCATTCTTTATCATTGCAAGCACAGCGAAGCAATCTCGTAACAAGCAGGAGATTGCTTCGCTGCGCTAGCAATGACAAATTGATGATACTTCCTTCTCTAAAACTTGTAAACTCTAAGAAAGTAAAAAGCACCCATTTTCATGAGTGCTTTTTACTTTCTTTTAACCAGCAACTACCTATCCTCCCAGGACGTTTCCAACCAAGTACTTTCGGCGTATGGGCTTAACTACTGTGCTCGGTACTTCGACTGGCGATAATACCTCATCTGCGTCGTTACTCCTGCGCGCACTCACTTCACGTACTGATGTACTAAGTAAAGGATGTTATCGTTTCACTCTAACTAAGCGAATCACTCAAATCTTCTTGCTCACTCTCGTTCACAAAGATTTGGTTCCCTGCTTATCGTCGTGCC
>JBEQCC010000275.1:0-4724 GCA_041639455.1 Pelosinus sp.
TGGCAGAAGGATTACTATAAAAGTCAGATAATTCAACATTTTATAGTTGGCATGATTATTGCAATAATAAAAGACGAAGCGGAAATATTGCCAAAATAAGAAATAATCAGAATAATGGCAATATCGCACAATAAAAAGGGGGAAATTTGTTAATGGATGATAAACAAGTGATTCAAAAAAAGACTAATATCCGATATTTTATACTTGCCATGTTATTTATTGTTACCACATTTAATTATGTTGACCGTGCAACCCTTTCCATTGCTGCATCTGCCATGAGAAAGGAACTGGGTTTTGATGCTGTGACCATGGGAATGGCTTTTTCGGCTTTTGGCTGGTCTTATACTGCCATGCAAATCCCAGGTGGCTGGGTTCTGGACAAATATGGTGCTCGTGTTGTTTATGGTTCGGGATTATTCCTTTGGTCTTTATTCACGGTTTTACAAGGGACTGTTGGTTTCTTTGCAGGCAGTGCTTTTGCTATGCTTTTTGGGCTGAGATTTTTAATGGGGATTGCGGAAGCACCAGCTTTCCCGGCAAATGCCAGAATTACGGCAATGTGGTTCCCAACTCACGAGCGTGGGTTTGCATCAGCAATTTTTAATTCTGCTCAATATTTTGCCTTAGCCGTTTTTACGCCCTTGATGGCTTGGACGTTGTATGCATTTGGCTGGCACTATATTTTCTATTGGACTGGCGCCGCAGGGATTGTTATTTCAATCTTCTGGTTTAAAGTGATTCGTGATCCTAAAAACCACCCCGGTGTAAATCAGGCAGAAATGGATTATATTGAAGCTGGAGGTGGGTTGGCAAGTCTTGGTGATAAGAAGACTCCCATCAAATGGAACTATGTTCGGGCGTTGGTACAGAATAGACAAATGATCGGTGTATATCTTGGACAATTTTGTTTGAATACCATCACCTGGTTTTTTCTTACCTGGTTTCCAACGTACCTTGTTGAAGCAAAAGGCATGTCGATGCTGAAGGTAGGCATTGTTGCCTCGATTCCTGCTATCGCAGGATTTGCAGGGGGTGTGCTTGGTGGCTATTGGTCAGATTGGCTTTTACGCCGAGGCAAGAGCTTAACAGTAGCCCGTAAGACGCCAATTATAATTGGTCTGGTTTTCTCTAGCAGTATTATATTAGCAAATTATGTAGACTCCACAGTACTGGTTGTTGCAGTAATGTCACTGGCCTTTTTCTCTAAAGGTATTGGTGCTTTAGGATGGTGTGTTGTTGGTGATACATCGCCAAAAGAAATGATGGGAATCAGCGGTGGAATTTTTAATATGGTGGGAAATCTGGCAAGTATTGTGACTCCTCTTGCAATTGGTTATATTTTAAAAGTAACACAGTCCTTTAATGGGGCTTTAGTGTTTGTTGGTATTATGGGTTTATTAGGGGCAATGTCTTATCTATTTATCGTTGGCGATATTCATAGAGTGGAATTGAAAATTGATGAAAGCGAAACGTTGAAGAATAGGGCTGAAATGTAGAAATCAAATAAAAAATAAAGGAGAAATGATATATATATGGCTTTGACTGGAGATGTAAAAGAAGTACCTCTTTATATAAAAATGAATCCCATAGATAATGTTGCGATTGTAGTTAATTCCGGAGGATTGGCTGAAGGGACAGTATTTGCCTGCGGTCTTGCACTCAAGGAGCATGTTCCCCAAGGGCATAAGGTAGCTTTGGCTGATATAGAACAAGATGGGGAAATTCTTCGCTATGGTGAAGTGATTGGGTACGCAGTTCATCCAATAACCAAAGGCAGTTGGATTGATGAATCTTTAGTACGCATGCCAACATCACCGGATTTAGATGAATTATCAATTGGCAATAAAGTGCCACAACCGTTGCCGCCTCTTGAAGGGTACACCTTTGAAGGATTCCGTAATGTAAACGGTACTGTTGGAACAAAAAATATTCTTGGTATTAGTACAAGTGTTCAATGCGTTGCAGGTGTCTTAGATTATGCGGTAAAACGAATTAAAGAAGAAATACTTCCTCAATATCCTAATGTAGAGGATGTAGTGGCATTGAATCATAATTACGGCTGTGGTGTGGCGATTGATGCTCCGGAAGCGATTGTTCCCATTCGCACTTTGCAGAATCTTGCAACCCATCCCAACTTTGGTGGAGAAATAATGGTAGTTGGCTTAGGTTGTGAGAAACTTGCTCCTGAAAAGCTGATACCAGATGGTGATACTGCCACAATTGTTGTATTGCAGGAACAGTGTGGGTTTCATCAAATGGTTGAGAAGATTATAAAAGAGGCAGAAGCACAATTAAAAAGATTAAATTCCCGAAAGCGAGTTACCTGTCCCATTTCCGATCTGGTAGTTGGGATGCAGTGTGGCGGAAGTGATGCTTTCTCTGGAGTAACGGCTAATCCAGCGGTTGGGTATGCCGCAGATTTGCTGGTGCGTGCTGGAGCGACAGTTCTATTCTCGGAAGTCACAGAAGTGAGAGATGGCATTCACTTATTAACACCCCGCGCCGTGAATGAAGAGGTCGGTCGTAAGCTCATTCAGGAAATGAAATGGTATGATCATTACTTGGATCTTGGCGAAGTAGATCGAAGTGCTAACACAACGCCGGGTAATAAAAGAGGCGGACTGGCTAACATTGTGGAAAAAGCTCTCGGTTCGATTGCTAAATCAGGCAGCAGTGCCATTGCAGGGGTATTGTCTCCGGGTGAGAAAGCAAAAGAAAGAGGGCTGATTTACGCGGCAACACCAGCAAGTGATTTTGTATGTGGCACTCTGCAGTTGGCCTCTGGAATCCATGTACAAGTATTCACCACTGGACGAGGAACGCCTTATGGGTTGGCTATGGCACCGGTCATTAAAGTGGGTACTCGAAATGCGCTGGCGCAGCAGTGGCATGATCTCATTGATGTAAATGCGGGGCAAATTGCAACGGGTGAAGCAACCATTGAAGAAGTGGGCGGGGAAATATTTCGTATGATTATCGAAGTTGCCAGTGGTCGTAAAGAAACATGGGCTGAGCACTGGGGATTACACAATTCATTATGTCTGTTTAACCCTGCGCCGGTCACCTGATTCTAATTAGGTTATTAAATAGCGTGCTATAAATAATGAAACATTTAATAAAACAAAGGTGGGAAAACAATGAAAGCAACTGACAATAAAGCAGGATTTACACCAAGAGGAATCATTCCGGCAGTGATAACACCTCTTACGGCAGAAGAGAAATTTAATGAGAAAGCCATGCGCAAGCTGATCAATTATCTGATCAGCGGTGGTGTCCATGGACTATTTATAACTGGGACAACTGGGGAATTCTATGGTCTGTCTCCTGAAGAAAAACGGGAAATCATTCAGGTTACTATGGATGAAGTAAAGGGCAGAGTGCCTGTTTATGCAGGCACTAATGGAATCACCACCCGTGAGAGTGTAATACTGACTCAACTGGCAGAAGAGTGTAAAGTGGATGCTGTATCAGTTTTGACTCCTCTATTTGTTACTCCTAATCAGGATCAGTTATATAAACATTATAAAGATATTGCGGCAAATACATCTCTTCCTGTCATACTTTACAATAATCCTCCTAAGACAGGCGTTAATCTTGCACCTGCAACTGTAGCGAAGCTGGCTGAAATACCAAATATCGTGAGCATCAAGGATTCCAGCGGTGATTTGACCTTGACAGCGGAATATATCCGTTTGACCCAAGAAAGAGAGGATTTCTCTGTACTTATGGGACGTGATACATTGATCTATGGGGCACTTTTATATGGTGCTACTGGTTCCATTGCATCCTGCGCCAATGTAGCACCGAGGCTGTGCGCTGACATTTATGAAAAATATATGGCTGGTGATTTGGAAGGATCGCTAAAAGCCCAGTTTGCTTTAGCGCCTCTTCGGATTGCTTTTTCTATTGGAACATTTCCTGCTGTGATTAAGGAATCACTAATCTTGCTGGGAATTGAAGCTGGACCATGTATGGAGCCGGCAGGGGCGATGACCCATAGTGAAAGAGAGCAGCTTTCTAAGGTGTTAATCGAGATGGAATTATTAAAATAAATATTATTTTGAATTATTAGCACTCTTCCTACGTTTAAGAGGGGGTAAATCAAATGAATAAGCCGAAAGTGTTTGTTACTCGACCTTTGCCGGTTGAGGTGTTAGCAATGCTTAAAGAACGCTGTGAAGCCTGAATTGGGACATGGATTGGCAGAGCTGTCCAATGTGGTATTAACGCCACATATCCGCACATCTACTATGGACACACGAATTACCATGGGAGAAGTTTGTGCTCAAAAAATTTTTGCGGCTTTGGAAGAAAAACTGCCTCCAAATTGTTTAAATCCTCGAGAATAATAAGCCGCCAATCAAGGAACTAAGTTGTTGCTAAGTCAAATCTTCTGCGTAACTATAAAAACGTATGTATAAAATATAAAGCGATAAGGAGCAAAAGAAATGAAAATTGGATTTATTGGACTTGGAATTATGGGAAAGCCTATGAGTAAAAATTTACTGAAGGCTGGTTATGAACTGATTGTTGTGGATCGAAATCAAGCTGCAGTGGATGAAGTGGTAGCAGCAGGAGCTAAGAGTGCTGCTACGGCTAAAGATGCAGCCCAGCAGGCTGATGTTATCATCACCATGCTGCCTAACTCGCCACATGTAAAAGAAGTAGTTCTAGGAGAAAATGGTATACTTGATGGGGCAAAAAAAGGTACTACTTTCATTGAT
>JBEQCC010000276.1:0-4723 GCA_041639455.1 Pelosinus sp.
TTTATAAGACAAAACATTACTCACTTTTTTCAAGATAGTTAAAGCCTATCAACCCTTATTTTTCAAGGTTTGATAGGCTTTTATTCCTTAACAACTGTCAAAGATGAGATTATAAAGCTACATAAGCGGGAACGCAATTCGTTGAAAGTCCTAGACACCAAAAACCTTGCAGGACTAGAATCCTATGATTGTAAGGCTGCGAAAAAGATGATATCGTATATAGCGTAGAAGAGGTGAAGAAAATGCAGATTTCATTGCTTGTGGAACTGTTGGAGCGAATGAGCGTCATGGCTACATTAGCCTTTGTACTATCTCACACAACCGCATTTCGGCGGCTGGTTGATTATGAAGCCCGGTACAGGGAACGATTGCTGTTAACGGTTATTTTCGGACTTATTGGCATTGTCGGCACGTATGCCGGTATTCCCGTCAATGACGCTCTAGCCAACTCCAGAGTGGTAGGCGTTATGGCCGCAGGATTAATTGGCGGCCCGCTGATGGGCGGGGTAGCGGGATTGATTGCCGGTGGGCACCGGTATCTGCTGGGCGGTTTCACCGCTTTTTCCTGTGCTTTGGCCAATGTATGCGAAGGCATACTGGCCGGGATTTTTTACCGTTATTATCCAACCCGTCCAATACCCTGGTGGGTAGCGCTTGTGGCTGGCGTTATCGGCGAAAGCATGCAAATGATCATTATTCTGGCAACCGCTCGGCCATATGAGCAGGCGCTGCTGCTGGTCAGTGAGATTGGGATACCCATGATTGTTGTCAATTCTATTGGCCTGTCATTGTTTATGTTTATTATAAAAACTGCAAAGGATGCCCAGGAAAGTGTAGGCGCGGAAAAATCCCGTAAAGCTTTGGATATTGCAACAAAAACGCTGCCTTATCTTAGAAAGGGACTGACAAATGAGTCTGCTTATGAAACGGCCCGTATTATTTATGCTTCCGGCGGGTATGATGCTGTAGCTGTTACGGGCAGCGAACATGTCCTGGCTTTTATTGGCGCTGAAGCTCAGCACCATGAGCCAGGCAAGTCCAGCTTAACTAAGGCTACCCGGTATGTCTTGGAATCAGGACAAATGTTCATTGCCCAAAATAGTGCCGAGATTGGCTGCTGCTGTGAGCGTTGCCGTCTGTCCAGTACCGTAGTGGTACCGCTCAAGCAAGCCGGGAGAGTTATCGGGACTTTGAAATTGTACTATACGCGGGGTAATATGGTAGGCGACGCGGATATTGTGTTTGCTGCCGGTGTGGCTCATTTATTTTCCACCCAATTGGAGCTGACAGAGATTGACCGTCAGGCAAAATTAGCGGCAAGAGCGAAATTAAAAGCGCTGCAGGCGCAAATTAATCCTCATTTTTTATTTAATACGCTTAATACAATTACTTCTTTGATACGGACAAAACCTGACCTGGCCCGTGAATTGCTCATAAAGCTGGGGGCGATGTTCCGGTTTTCCCTGCATAAGACAGGTAATAATATTCCTATCGGAGAAGAATTGGCACAAGTGGAAGCTTATCTGGCAATCGAGCAGGCCCGCTACGGAGAAAAGCTGCATATCCGGAAAGCGGTTCAGGAGACGGCCATGCAGTATCTAATTCCTTCACTGACGATTCAGCCTTTGGTGGAAAACGCGATCAAGCATGGTCTGCAGCCCAAGGAAGACGGTGGAGAAATTATTTTAAAGGTGATGGAAGAGGCTGATAGTGTTTTAATTACGGTTAGTGATAATGGTGTGGGGATAGATTTGACGAGATGCCGTCCACTTTGCCGGCCTCAGGGAGAAAGTATCGGGCTGGTAAATGTGCATGAACGTTTATGCGGACAATATGGCGAGGGATTGCATATTTCCAGTCAGCCTGGCAGGGGAACAGTGGTGACGGTCCGGCTGCCGAAACGCTTGTTTGATGAGGTGGAAGATGATGCTTAAAGCATTACTGGTAGATGATGAGGCTCCGGCAAGGGATGAATTGAAATATTTGTTATCCGGATACGACAGCATTGAAGTGGCCGGTGAAGCGGACAGTGGTCCGGCAGCGATCAGCCTGGCTGCTCAACTGAAACCGGATGTCATTTTTCTGGATGTGCAGATGCGGGGTATGACCGGTCTGGAAACAGCAGTTGTGCTTCGGGCGATATTACCGGACGCGCTGATCATATTTGCGACTGCCTATGATGAATATGCGGTCAAAGCTTTTGAGGTAGGGGCAGTGGATTATGTATTAAAGCCTTTCGAGGGAGCCCGTGTTGTTAGCGCTATTGAGCGGCTGCGCAAATATTTGCCTGACGAATGGCGGGCTGCGGCAAGCCGGATTGACGAAACGCTGACAAAAAGCAAAATCAACGTGCACAAACTGCCTGTGAATAAACAGGGAAAAATCATGCTAATTGCCTATGATGATGTTGTTTATGCTTACGCTCAGGCTGGCGGAGTTTCGGTAGTAACCGTTCACGGTACGTTCTGCTATGACGGTACATTGACAGAATTGCAGGAACGGGTAAAAATGACCAGTCTCTTTCGTGTTCACAAAAGCTATATTGTCAATATGGATAAGGTACAGGAAGTAGTACCGTGGTTTAAAGGTACCTACTGGCTGAAGGTGGGAAGTGCTCCAGGTGTTGAAATTCCAGTGAGCAAGGGAAAAATAAAGGAGATTAAGGATATATTGGGCCTGAAATAGGAAGGCTAGAAATAGCAATAATAAAATGAGGAAAACACATGCGAATACGGTTTGGTTATGTAGCAATGGCTTTAAATATTATAGAAGGGTCACCGAATAAAACGGTAACTGTTACGAATCTGCTGAAGATTGCAGAGCCCGCTGACCGCGTAAATCGCCTGAGAAGACTTGCGAGGGAAAACCTTGCCAATCAATTGCGGGTTTTAAAATATAATGCCGCTCATGACATCCGCGTTTTTCGCTTTACGTCGAAACTGATTCCTCTTGCTACTCACCCTGAGGCTGCCGGATGGGATTATAGCGGCGAATTTGCCTGCGAGCTTAAGGAAATCGGTGACTATGTACGTCAGCATGCTATGACGGTAAGTGCTCATCCCGATCATTTTACCTTGCTAAACAGTCCGGAACGGGTCATGAGCGATTTAACCGTGGGAGACGGGGTACTAGCTATCGATAAAGCTTCAATTACCTATTAGGCTACCTCAAGGTGATTTCTGTTTAACGGCTTTTTTTTACTGTTAGCCGGTTATTTTATTCCATTTGACTGATTTTTCTATTAAATGCATCTTGCATCTCTTATTATTAAAGTTGCTGAAAAGCATTGTAATAATAAAGGAGGAAAGAAGTATATGGTTATGAATGGAATTTATTTAGTTATTATTGCCGCACTTTTTCTTACATTGGCCTATCGCTATTACGGGGCGTTCATGGCTGCTAAAGTATTAGCCTTGGATTCTAACCGTCCCACACCTGCCGTCGTAAAGAATGACGGGCGTGATTATGTCCCCACAAACAAGTGGGTGACGTTTGGTCATCATTTTGCGGCAATCGCAGGTGCAGGTCCGCTGGTTGGTCCGGTACTTGCCGCTCAATTCGGTTATCTGCCCGGTACTCTGTGGCTGCTGATCGGCGCTGTCGTTGCCGGTGCGGTTCATGACATGGTTATTCTGTTTGCCTCTGTACGGCACGATGGCATGTCGGTGGCCGAGATTGCCAAAAAAGAAATCAGCAAAGCCTCCGGCCTTGCTACCAGTATTGCCGTGCTCTTTATTCTGATCATTACGATGGCTGGTCTTGGTATTGCAGTAGTTAACGCACTATATGACAGTCCCTGGGGAACCTTTACTGTTGCTGCCACCATTCCTATTGCTATTTTTGTCGGTCTTTACCTGCGGTATATTCGCCCCGGACAGATCGGCGAGGGATCTTTTATCGGCGTCACATTAGTACTTGCCGCCGTATTTGTTGGGCCCTGGGTTCAACAATCCGCATTGGCACCCTACTTTACCTTTACCCGCGGACAGATCTCCATTATGATGGCGATTTACGGTTTCGTTGCTGCCGCCTTGCCTGTTTGGCTGCTGCTGGCACCTCGCGATTATCTGAGCACATATATGAAAATCGGTACAATCCTGGCGCTTGCCATCGGAATCATTATTGTACGCCCGCAAATTTACATGCCTGCTATTACGCCGTTTATTTACGGCGGCGGCCCCATTATCCCCGGACCGGTATGGCCGTTTCTGTTCATTACCATCATGTGTGGTGCGGTTTCCGGCTTTCATTCACTGATTGGCACCGGCACAACACCAAAAATGCTGGCAAATGAAGCGGAGATCCGGATTGTCGGCTTTGGCGGCATGCTGGTCGAATCCTTTGTGGGTCTTATGGCTCTTATCGCGGCAACCAGTCTAATTCCTGCCGATTATTTTGCGATTAATACAACTCCTGCTGTTTTCAATACACTCGGTATGCAGGTTCAGGATTTGCCTGCTCTTTCTCAAATGGTTGGAGAGAATGTGGCCGGTCGTCCCGGCGGTGCTGTTTCCCTGGCAGTTGGCATGGCTTATATTTTTTCTCAAATAATTTTATTTATTCACAATCTATCCAAAAAAATGATGGAGAATATCTAATTCCCATGGGGAATATATTACAAATTGATGCTGAACTTAAAAATATTATTGTAAAAATTGAGGAAGAAATACCGGTTTTAGAAAACTTTGTCTGGCTAACATTGGGGCAGATAAAAGAATTAATG
>JBEQCC010000277.1:0-4721 GCA_041639455.1 Pelosinus sp.
CAGTGGGACTTACGGGTGCAGAACGAGGCACATTAATGCATAGCATCATGCAGCAGATGGATTTACAGGGGGATTTGTCTGAGTCTGGTATCAAAGAGCAAATCACAGTGATGATGAAGAAGGAAATGATCTTGCCGGAACATGCTGAAATTGTGGATACTAAAGGCGTGGCAGCCTTTTTCCAAAGTAGTCTTGGTCAGCGCTTATGCGCTTCGCCGAAAGTGCGACGAGAATTGCCCTTTAGTCTGGTTCTTCCTGCTGAGAAATTTTATGCTGATATGGCAGGGGCGGGAGAAGATATTTTCATTCAAGGAATTCTGGATGTACTGTTTGATGAGGCGGATGGGCTGGTGTTAGTGGATTATAAGACGGATTGGGTGACTGATAGCAGTGAATTAATTGACCGCTATTCGGTGCAGCTCAATTTATATGCAGAAGCTGTAGAGAAGATTTTTAAACAGCCGGTAATCGAAAAATATTTATACGTATTTAGCACAAAAGAAGCTGTCAGGATCTGACAGCTTCTTTTTAGTCGTTTCAGAAATTATAAATATAAGTAATCTTTATATATCATTGCTCGCAAATTGACAATATATTAAAAACTCTCTATCATCTGATTTTAAAACCTCCATCGTTGTCCTCCTTGAGCATGTTGATAATCGTTTTCATTATAGCGCAACATCGAATGGTTCCTCTGATAAAGTATACTGTATAAATGCTGTATAGGGGAAGCAATGCCGCTTTTAAGGTGATATAATACAGAAATAATAACATATAATAAAGACAAAGGGTAGAACGAATGAAGGAATTTACAATTTTACTGCATGGAAGAAGAACATATGTACATTATAAAAATACTTTAAGTGAGGGGAAGAAACATGTCATATCAAGTACAAGATTTTGACCATCTTTTAAGAATGCAAGGCTTTAGTGAAACCTTACTGCATCATCATTTTGCCTTGTATCATGAACTTGTGGAAAATCGGAATCGAATTGCAGCCAACCTTGAAGGATTAGCAGCACAAGGACAGGAAGACACCCCTGAGTATACAAATCTTAAGCGTCGTTTGGGCTGGCAATCGAATGATATGCGTTTGCACGAACTGTATTTTGAGAACTTAGGCGGTCAGAGTGAGAGGAATGATAGATCCTGTTTAATCGAAAAATTAACTGAGAATTTTGGCAGTTATAAAGCATGGGAAGAAGATTTTAAGACAACTGCAAGTATCCCTGGCGTTGGCTGGGCTGTATTGTGTCAGGATCACAGCAGTGGTAAATTAAATAATCTTTGGCTTGATGAACATCAGGCTGAGATTCCTGCAGATTATAAGCCGTTGTTAGTACTAGATGCCTGGGAACATTCCTACATGATGGATTATGGTTTTAAAAGACCAGAGTATCTGGAAACCTTTTTTAAGAATATTGACTGGGATGCAGTTGATCGAAGATTAATTGTATAAATGATATCAAAAAGCTCAGGGATGTTACATCCCTGAGCTTTTTTATAAAGAACGTTAAACGCAGAGTGCACAGAGATTCGCATGTTTCTTTTCTCTGTGTACTCTGTGATTCGATTATATTTATTAGTTTTAAAAGGTGTGCAGTCCTTATTAAAATAAATCCAAGCACATATTCTGATTAAGAAAGGTATGAATCCATCGCATTATGCAAAACATAGGAATAATCAAATTATGCCGTAAAAAGGTAATCCTTAGCGGCAGATAAGGATATGGAGGCTAAAGCTGTGAAAGCGTCAATTTTTATCACATGTATTTGTGACAGTATGTTTCCTCGTGTAGGGGAGGCTATGGTTCGTGTATTAGAGCGGCAAGGAGTCAGCCTGGATTTCCCCCCGGGACAAACCTGCTGTGGGCAGCCCGCATTATCCAGTGGTTATTGGGATGATGCAAGGGAGGTTGCCAAAGGCTTTATCGACTCTTTTCATGCTAGTGAAATCATCGTAACACCAGCAGGGTCTTGTTTATCGGCGATTAAAGAATTTTATCCTGTCTTATTTGAAAAGGATCCCAAATACCTGGATCGATCGAAAGAGCTGATTCGAAAAACCCATGAGTTCAGTGAGTTTCTAGTAGAAGTGTTGCAGGTAAGTAATGTAAATGCTTCTTTTCCTTATAAAGTAACCTATCATTCCAGCTGTCATCCCAGACGGTTTTTAGGAGTTGATAAGTATGTCTATGATTTATTGAAAAATGTGGAAAAGCTGGATTTTATTCCACTGGCTCATGAGGAGCAATGTTGTGGATTTGGTGGGACTTTTTCGGTAAAGATGCCTGAGATTTCTGAGAGTATGGTAAATGCCAAAGTTGCTGACATCTTGGCAACCGGGGCCGATGTTGTGGTAGGTACCGATTTAAGCTGTTTAATGAACATTGATGGCAGACTTCGTAAGCAGGGAGCCAAGGTGCGGGTAATGCATATTGCTGAACTACTAGATGAAGGGATGAGGACATGAGTCATAAACCTACTTTGCATTTACGCGATAGGGCAAGAAAGGCCATAAAAGATGAGCCAATGAGAAAAGCTGTACAAAAGGCTGTTGACCGATTAAGTGGCAATCGCGAGAAAGCCCAAACCGAATTGCCTAACTGGGATGACTGGCGTGAGCAAGGCAAGCGTATTCGAAAGCATACTGTGGATCATCTGGATTATTACTTAGGACAGCTATCAGAAAGCGTACGAAATAAAGGTGGGTATATTCATTTTGCCCAGACTGCAGAAGAGGCTAGAAGAGTCATTATCGATATCTGCAAAAAAAACAATGGCAAGTTAGTGGCTAAATCAAAATCCATGGTCACAGAAGAAATTCACTTAAATCCTGCCTTGGAGAAGGAAGGCATGGAGGTAATTGAAACGGATTTGGCAGAATATATTTTGCAGCTGGCCGGTGAAACACCTTCCCATATTATTGTTCCGGCCATTCATAAGAATCGGTATCAGATTGCGGAGCTTTTTTCTAAAGTCGCCGGCAAGAAGATTGATCCGGACACTCCGGCCCTAACTGCTTTTGCACGGCAGACGTTGCGGCAGAAATTTATGCAAGCCGATATCGGTATTACCGGCTGCAATTTTGCCATTGCGGATACAGGAGCCATTTCTTTGGTAACGAATGAAGGGAATGCCCGCTTGACGGCCTCTTTGCCAAAAGTACTGATTTCGGTCATGGGCATGGAAAGGGTATTGCCTACCTTTGATGATTTAGAGGTGATTTTATCCCTGCTGCCTCGGCATGCTACAGGCCAAAAACTTACCAGCTATATATCGGTAGTCAATGCTCCTCGTAAGGAGAATGAAAAAGATGGAGCAGAAGAATTTCATCTGGTGATTGTTGATAATGGCCGATCACGTTTGCTTGCAGATGAAGAATTCAGGCAAGCACTGCACTGTACACGCTGTGGAGCATGCTTTAATGTTTGCCCTGTGTATCGCCAAATTGGCGGACATGCCTATGGTTCGGTATACGGGGGACCGATTGGGGCTGTGATCACCCCATTTCTAGAAGATGATTTTGACTTCTGGGGAGAGCTTTCCTATGCTACAACGTTGTGTGCAGCTTGCAGCAGTGTATGTTCCGTAAAAATACCTCTTCATGATCTTCTCATTAAAATACGCCGTAAGAGAATTGAGCTTGGTTTTACACATCCTTTGGAAAGGGTCGGTTTTAATATGTGGCGGCGTTTTTTTAAACTTCCAGGCCGATATAAATTTGCTATGAAAATGGCTTCAATTGGTCAAATTCCTTTAGTAAAGGATGGATATATCAGATCTGGACCGCCGCCTTTATCCGGGTGGACGAACTCGCGTTATTTACCGGCAGCTGCCAAGAAGACTTTTAGAGAAATCTGGCAGGAAAAATATGAATAATGAAGGAGGAAAGACATGCAAGGCAGGGAGCAAAGCTTTTTAAGTCATATCGCTAAGGTATTAGGCAGGGACAAGCCTTTGACTTCAGCGCCAAATCGGGATGAAGTAGGACCGCCTGTATTTTGGAAGGAACAAAAGTTTGATATAAATCAGCCTTTAGCATTTTTTAAGACTAACTTGGAAAATTTGACAGGTAAGGTCTATATCGCAAGAGATGATCAAGATGCTGGTCAGCAAATTCGGATTTGGTTAGAGGAACTAGAAGCGAAAAGGGTTATTATGTGGGATCATGAAGAGTTGAAACAGATTGTACATTTGGAGGATGCCAATATAAAGTTGGATTATTGGTCCCAAGATCGCTCGCAAAAGGATCTCATTACTGCGGCAGAACAGGCGGATGTAGGTATTACTTGGGTAGATTATGCGATCGGCTATACGGGAACATTAGCCTTGTTTTCAAGTCCTACTCAAGGGCGATCCGTTAGTTTGCTGCCAACCGTTCATATTGCTGTGTTTAGAAAGGACAATTTGGTTCCCACCATGAGTACGGTCATGGAAAACCTTATGGAACGCCGCAGTACCCAAAAGGTTCCTGCTGCGATTGATTTTATAACCGGTCCTAGTCGAACTTCTGATATCGAGATGGATTTATCCATTGGGGTGCATGGACCCGTTAAGGTGTGGACCATTGTTATTGAACAAAGCGGGAATGACCAGCATTATGACGGCATGAGGGAAGAATTACCTCTGGAAAAAGATGAGGTGCTGTATACGTAAGAATAAAATGAAGCTTGCAGACAAAGGATGAAGATAATAATTCTTCGCATCTTAAACTTCGT
>JBEQCC010000278.1:0-4712 GCA_041639455.1 Pelosinus sp.
GGAAACTTCTGGATGCGTACTTTTTGCTAAAGACGATCGCAGCCAGTTCATCTTAGAACAACAGTTAAAAGACAGAGCGTTAAAGCGTGTTTACTGGGCTTTGGTAAAAGGAATTGTTCATCCCCCTTCCGCTACCATTGATGTCCCCATTGGTTTTCATCCTACCATGGCAAATCGTCGTGCAGTAAGGGAAAAAGGAGATCCGGCTATTACCCATTATCATACTCTCCATAACTTTTCAGAGACATCATTAGTAGAGCTACGGTTGGATACAGGAAGAACCCATCAGATTCGGGTACATCTTGCTCATATCGGCTACCCCCTTCTGGGAGACAGCATGTATGGCATACGCACGTCTTGGTTAACCAGACAAGCCTTGCACGCATCTTCTGTAAGCTTCAATCATATAAAAGATCAGCATGAAATTGCAGTGCAAGCTCCTCTTCCCCCAGACCTGACTCTAGCTATCGACTTTTGCCGAAGCGAAAAGAATTCCTAAATCATAAAAACAAAAAGCCTCGCAAAAATTGCGAGGTTTTCTTAAAAACATCTTTTTTTATTTATTTAAATGATATGGAATAGTTGTCACACTTACATTTTCCTTGATTACCAGCATGGCGTGCAATAGCCAGCCTGTTTGATTATGCAGCAGCCTGTGCCACCATTTCCTGGTTTCAAATTCAGGAATGACAACTGTAATATAATCCTGCGGGTTTTTCCGTTTTTTTAAACCTTCAACATAATCCAGCAAGGGCTGAATGGTCAGACGATACGGGGATTGAATGATCTCTAGATCCATACCCGGGTTCCATTGCTCCCACTTCATTTGTACCTTGGCAGCACTCTCCTCATCTTTGGCAATATGTAATACAATTATGTCTTTACTCAACGTTTTCGCAAACTTTAAGGATTCATATACCACTCGCGTCGGAGATGAGATGGGTACAATTACATAATTGCGAACCACCAGGGTATCATCATATTGTATGTTTTCTTCCAAGGGAAGATGCAGCTGCTCTGCCATATCATCATAATGGGAGCGGATCTTCTTAAATACGAACACCATCACCGGAATAAACACCAATACTGCCCAAGCACCATAGGAAAACTTCGTGAGGGTAATGATGATAACAACCAATCCGGTAGCAATAGCTCCTATACCATTTACAACTGCCCGAATCAGCCAGCCGTTTCCCTTTTCTCTCTTCCAATGAACAACCATACTGGATTGCGCAATGGTAAATGAGATAAATACACCAATTGCATATAAAGAGATTAAATTGTCTAGATGTCCTCCGAAGACCACGATTAATGCTGCGGCTGCAACGGTGATCACGATAATCCCATTGGAGAAAGTCAGACGTTCACCACGAGAGCTAAGATACCTTGGAAGGTATCCATCTCTGGCTACAATCGACAATAATACAGGTAAACCATTATAGGCTGTATTGGCCGCCAAGTATAACATAATCATCGTGGTAACCTGAATGTAATAATAGATAAAGGATCTCCCGAAAACATGTTCTGCAAGCTGAGATAAAGCTGTCACTTCCAGTATGGGGATGACATGAAAATACATCATCATAAAAGTAACTCCACTTAGCATCACTACCAAGATGCCTGCCATCCAATAGGTTGTAATGATTGCATTTTTTGCTTCGGGTTTTTCAAATAGGGGTACACTGTCAGCAATTGCCTCCAGACCCGTCATGGAACTGCAGCCATTAGCAAAGGCTCTGAGTACGATGTACAGCATTGCCATGTTGAGGGGCTGTCTTTCTAAGGAAGCAGCAGGCAGCAAGGCTCCATCCTGAGTAATGGCTTGATATATTCCTGTTAGAATGAGCGCTATCATCCCTAATAAAAAGGCATAGGTTGGATATACAAACATGTTGGAGGATTCTCGCATACCACGCAGATTCACCAGCATCAATATGAAAAATAAAATACCTAAATCAATTCCCACTTCTCTACCCGCTAAGCCGGGAAAAGCCGATACAATGGCTGCTGTTCCTGCGGCCACACTTACAGCCGCCGTTAAAACATAGTCAGCAAAAACCGCACTTGCAGCCACTAAAGCAGGAAACTCGCCAATGTTCTTTTTGGCAACGGCATAGGCACCTCCGCCCCCAGGATTTGCCCGAGAAACTTGCACATAGGATAACGCCACAATAATTAATAGAATCGATACTGCAATAATGATGGGGGATAAATATCCATAAGCGATAATCCCTTGAGCGGCCACTAATACGAGTAAGGCTTGCTCTGGTCCATAAGCCACCGATGATAGGGCATCTGAGGAAAATATGGACAGAGCTTTCCACTTTGGCAACCGCTCATGCACCATTTCCTTATTATGAAGGGGCTTGCCAATGAGAAGGCGGCGAGCAATGTTGATCAACTTTAATCTAGACCTCCTTAAGATCCTTTTTCTTATATACGCCACTAAAGATAATAATAAGTCCGTCCCTTCTTTTCAAACTCCATTTGTATCAAAGACTGCCTAAAATGGATACCAAATGCAAGTCTACAAAAGTTATTATACGCTTTTTATGAAATTATATATCCTATTATTTTCAAGAAAGGTTATATTTTGATGAACTTTTAATAAACAGTAAAAAAACTTTTGTGGCTCACATTCTAGAATAGCAAAAAAGCTTCGCATGATTTGCGAAGCTTCTAACGTACGTGGTGCCGAGGACCGGAATCGAACCGGTACGGAGATTTCTCTCCGACGGATTTTAAGTCCGTTGCGTCTGCCAGTTCCGCCACCCCGGCATATTATTATATGCCAAACTGTTAAAGGCAGTGTAGTAAACTATTTTTTTTGGAGGCGACACCTAGATTTGAACTAGGGAATAAAGGTTTTGCAAACCTCTGCCTTACCGCTTGGCTATGTCGCCATCATTGGAGCGGGAAACGAGATTCGAACTCGCGACCCTCGCCTTGGCAAGGCGATGCTCTACCGCTGAGCTATTCCCGCAATAACATACTTGAAAATAAAAATGGTCGGAGCGGCAGGATTCGAACCTGCGACCCCCTGGTCCCAAGCCAGGTGCTCTACCAAGCTGAGCCACGCCCCGTTTTAAAAATAGTCGAATCACCAGCAAAATACACTTTCAAAGAAAACAATCTTCAATGTTTTTTTAATTTCGCTATATACCAGAAATTTATTAATAAAAACAGCCGTTATTATCGTTAAAATTTAAACTGTGGTGACGAGTTCTAATTATAGCAGAGGAATGAATATCCGTCAACAACATTTTATATTGTAATTTTTTAATATTTGTAAAGCACAAAATATCCCCTTAAAAATCAAACCTTTTTAGACGCGAAAGAACACGAAGAAGAATCCTTCGTGCTCTTTCGTATTTCTTCGCGACCTTCGCGGTGTATCGTTTTTAATCCTTAAGCGATGGCGGATGCAAGTTTTGCTCCAAGTTCTTTGCATGATGCAAGTCCTTCACCGTCAGGACCGTTTTGGATCGTCAAGGCTTCATCCACAAGTTTAGCCCCTTGAGCTTCCATTCTTTCTACCCAGTCTCTCATCCATTGACCATCTCCCCAGTCAAAAGAGCCAAATAAAACTAAAGGAATCCCAGCTAGATTTTCTCCTTCTAATGACGTAATAAAAGGATCGAATTCACCTTCTTCCAATACTTCATTGCCCATTGCAGAACAACCCAATGCTACTGCATCAGATTTTAGTACATCATCTTTACTCGCTTTATCCACAGAAAGTAGATTCACCGAAACTCCATCTACGCCAGCACCTGCCGCAATGGCTTTAGCCATTTCTTCAGTATTACCTGTCCCACTCCAATAAATAACGGAAATCTTCTTCATACACTCATCCCCCATTTTTTTATTTGATTGCTTTAGCCTCTTACTTACACTCGCTTATTCTTTTGATTCTTTATGGAAAATACATCCTGGATTTAGCCTTTACATGATAACGATATTCATTATCACATCAAAACTGAAAAAAATACCCTTATGGGCTGTTCAAACGTTATAAGCTACTGTATGTAAGAAGTTTTTAGTTACATAGCCAATGAAGTATGTAATTGAGATTTTGATATTAATTCTCAATTCAATGACTACATTTTATCAATAAGAATCTTCCCTGTCAATAAAAAAATAGAAAAAACACTTCGTGTTTTTTAGTAAAACGTGAAAGTTTCATTCTTTTTTGTCCGTTGCGATCAGAGTGAAGCAATCTCTTAACAAGCTGGAGATTGCTTCGCTATGCACGCAAAAATGACAGACTAATAATACTTTCTTCCTCAAAAAATTTTATACTCTGTACTATATTTCCTGCATTTATAAATAGGTCAAATCTAAATGAAGTTTTATTTCTCCGGCTTCAAATTCCATACTGAGTTGAGATACGTTCTTTTTATACAAAATGAAATGATTTTCACCAACAATGGTAAGAGGAGGTGTGATTTGATAATGATAGTCTGTTCCTGCTAATAACGCTTTTGCCCTGCCAGCTATCATATTTACTAATTCAGCAACGCCATCATACAGTTCATCATCTGCCAATTCAACAGAGTCGATGCCTGTCATAAAGGAAACAATCATCGCCGCATTTTCTTTGCTTAGTGCTATGGAAAGCAAGGCATTACGGGTACTTAAAATCATCATCACTCCAGTAATTTCACTTTTATACCCTTTAAGCGCAGCTGCTTTTTCTTGTACCGGACAGA
>JBEQCC010000279.1:0-2372 GCA_041639455.1 Pelosinus sp.
ATCTTCACCTCTATCCTTTTCTTCCTTACTTGCAAGCTCTTCATTATGTTTGCGGGTTTTACCTTTTCGATTATTATGGGAAAGCTCCTTGCTAAATTCATATAATCCTTCCGGTCGATACCTACCAAGCATTGGACCACCTTGCATCTTCTCTCTCGTTTCTCCAACTAATTCTGCAACCATCACTGCTATGATTCCTGCAATCATAACTACGTCAAAAGCACCTGCACCGCCAATATCCGTTGTGCCAGGTATACCTAATCCTATAATCGTAACCATATGCACAATATCACTTAAGACAATACCCAGCACTCCACCTACAAAAGCACTTCGCCTAGAACGACCAGCTAAATAGGCAATTAGACCTGCAGATATGCCATATATAATTTTAGGATCTAAAAACATATTTTCTGGCTCATAGGGTAAATAGCGAGACCCTAGGGATACAGCTGCAGCTACTAAAATAGCTGCCAGTATAGCTCGTACTCTTTCTGCCGTTTCATCGGCTTTATAAATTAGCCAAATGGCTAATAAAGCTGGCAATAAGGCTCCCCCAACATTAATACTCACTCCAACAGGGGTGCTCATAATAGGAATATCAATAAAACTACCTACAATTACTGCACCGATAAAAAGTAAAGCCTGTTTATCGGTTAAGCGCATTCTATCCAGAATTCTATGGGCTATACCGAAATAAACCAAAACACCAACAACCAATAGCATGATCATTCCTATTGGCATATTCATATTTATTCACCTCTACTGTATTTTATGGTTTATCTTGCCCCTTTAAGAAATAAAACATACAAAAAAAGCCTGGCATCAGCCATGCTTTCTATTAACAGCATATTTACTTATATCAATTCCCCTAGTTACCAGCCAATCTTTACTATAACCAGAAATAATCAGAGGAATACATTCTAACTCTCTTACATTGGCAGCTCCCAACAGAAGCATATAACAATGAATTTCATGCAGAAACTCTTGAAACCATTTAACGGCAGAATCTACATTTTTCTCACATAACATTCTTACTATTGGTGTTGCCATACCTGTAGCAACACCGCCTAATGAAAGAGATTTCACCACATCCAGAGAAGTACGTATCCCACCAGAAACCATCATATCCATTTGTTTAGGCAATACTGACATAGTTTCAACAGCACTTATAACCGTAGGAATTCCCCAAGATAAAGTTTCTTGATTAACATCTAACTGACGACGAGCAGCTTCAATTGCTAGAAAGTTTGTCCCACCAGCACCACCAACATCAATTGCCTTGATGCCAGTTTCGGATAATAATTTTGCCTGTTCCTTGGCAATTCCACAGCCAACTTCTTTAACGATTACAGGAACATTCACCTTATTAACAATGTTAGTGATATTTGTCAGATATCCTGTAAAATCTCGATCTCCTTCAGTCATCATCATTTCTTGAGCAGCATTTAAATGAATCTGAATGCCTTGAGCATCAATCATATCTATTGCCATCTGAGCTTGTTGTGGAGTAACATATGCACCTAAATTTGCCAAAATTACCCCATGAGGATTTTTTTTACGAACAACTTTGTAAGAGTGCTGCACTTCTGAATGCTCTAAGGCCGCATATTGAGAACCAATTGCCATTGCTGTATTGGTTAAACTGGCAAAATCAGCAATACGCTCATTAATTTCTGTAACATCATTAGCTCCGCCAGTGATTGCATTAATAATAAGAGGATGGGCAAGGGATATACCGGCCAGCGAAGATGAAACATCAATATCATTCCAGGATAAATTAGGAATGCAATTATGTATTAAAGAAATGTCGGCAAATCCGCTAGCATTAGGTCCATCATGTAATACTAATGAATATTTTAAATGATCTAATTTACGTGATTGGCGCACCCTGTCATCTCCCTACTCAAATTTCTTAAATAGGTGTCCGAGTTTATCACCAATTGTTGATCCGGTTCCTTCTTGCTTATCCAAATACGATTGATATTCTACCCGCTCAGCATCCTGTTGCGCTTTGTTAATGCTAAGAGAAATACGCTTATTTTCTTTACTAATATCCAGTATTTTTACAGTTACTTCCTGTCCAACTGCTACGACATCTTCGACCTTTTTGACTCTCTCATCGGATAGTTCTGACATATGAACCAGACCTTCTATTCCTGGAACTAATTCTACAAATACTCCAAATTTAGTAATCTTAGTAACTTTCCCTTTTACAATTGCACCTACTGAATATTGTTCGATTAAGTCCAGCCATGGATCACGTCCAACTTCTTTTAAGCTAAGGGAGATTTTCTTTGCCTCATTATCAATTTTTAAAATGAGTACCTTTACCTGATCTCCTAGAGCTACAATTTCCTGAGGGCTTTTTACAC
>JBEQCC010000279.1:2382-4686 GCA_041639455.1 Pelosinus sp.
ACTAACCCATCAATGCCACCGATATCAATAAAGGCACCAAAATCAACAATACGCCGTACCGTTCCTGATACAATTTGTCCCACGGCTAACTTTGAAAAGGTTTCTTCTTCAAGGATGCGGCGCTGTTCTTGCAATATAACCTTACGAGACAAAATTACTCGTTTTTTTATACGATCAACTTCAATCGGTTGAAAAGTTAATGTTTGACCTTTAAAAGGTGATAAATCTTCTACAAAGCGTAATTCTACTTGAGACGCAGGAACAAAACCATGAATTCCCAAAACAGAAACCTTTAAACCACCATTTACAACTTCCAAAACCTTAGCTTCAACTTGTTTTTTATTCTCTAAGACTTCTTCTAATACGTCCCATGCTACTATTGCATCAGCTTTTACCTTAGACAGTTTTATATCATCATTGCTCTCTAAATCTAATACAAGCACGTCAATGATTTGCCCCTCGCTTACTACTTCTGCGGCATTCTCTGGTGCTGGATATGCTAATTCAGCTAAGGCTATGCTTCCTTCCCCTTTATAGCCAATGTCAACGAAAACCTCATCTTTACGAATACTTACAATTTTCCCCTTGACAATACTGCCTTGTTCAAGTTTAATTACTTCATTGTCTAACAATTGATTGAATTCTTGCATTTTTTGATAAACCTCCTCTATTAACCAATCTGGAGTGGATGCACCTGCTGTAATTCCAACGGTTTCTACCCCGGAAAAATCTTCAACTCTCAACTCCGCAGCTGTTTCTATGTGATATACCCGGCTACCAGCATCATGACATAATTGAGCTAGCCTTGAAGTATTTGCACTATTTTTACCACCAATCACCAACATTACATCTACTTTTGCTGCGATATCTAATGCCGATTGTTGTCTAAGATCAGTTGCAGTACAGATTGTGCGACGAATTTGCATCTCGTTGCATTTCGTTTGCAATACACTAACTATGGTTTGAAAAACTTCTCCAGAAAAAGTAGTTTGTACCACTACACCTAACTTCGGTATAAGAGGTAACTGCATTGCTTCTTCAACTGTTTCGACTACGATTCCCTGGTTCTTTGACCATTCTAAAATACTCTTTACTTCTGGATGGTGTTTCTCACCAACGATTACTACAGCAAAACCATCCTGTAATAATTCACAAGCTGCTTGTTGTGCTTTTTTCACATGAGGACAAGTAGCATCAACAACCGTTAACTTTTTAGTCTGGGCTTTCGCATATACGTCAGGACCTACTCCATGAGAACGTATAATCACTGTACTTTCATCATCAACAGAAGATACGTCGTTTACTACTTCAATACCTTTATCTGAAAAGCGCTTAACTACTTGTGGATTATGAATAATGGGTCCTAAAGTATGTATATTGCCTTCCATACCTATACATTCTTGAGCCATTGCCACTGCGCGTTTAACACCATAACAAAAACCTTGGTGCTCAGCCGCAATTATCTTCATACGTTACCTCCTATAGATTGTAAATTACTTATAGTGTTATTCCCTATAAATAATAATTATTCCTTTTATTTTGATGTGAAAAATATTTAAAGTCAAGGTGATTGATCATCGGATAAAGAGAAGGTAAACGATTTTAAAAGTTTACCTTCTCTTCTAATAACAAAGAAATTTCTTGCATGATTTTAGTACTAAGGTTATCCATCGTTTCTTTATCAGCCTTTCCCTTATTTACAATAATAGGATTGCCAAATTTAACAATGAAGCGAGGAAGTAGCTGCCCCTCTTTCCATACTTTATTTGTACCAATAACCGCAGTGGGTATAATTGGCACACCAGATTTCAAGGCGATCATTGCAAGACCAGTTTCAGGTTTACCCAATTTACCAGTTATACTACGTGTTCCTTCTGGGAAAAGACCAAGCAACTCCCCGTTTTCCAATAAATTGATAGCATGCCTAATGGCAGTACGATCAGCTGTAGCACGTCGTACGGGAAAGGCGTTCAACTTCTTTAAAATCCATCCAATAAACGGTACTGCAAATAACTCTTCTTTAGCCATAAAATGAATTGATCTTGTAAAAGCAGTTCCTACAACAGGTGGATCAAAGAAACTCACATGATTAGAGGCTATAATAGCCCCTCCTGCCACTGGAATATTTTCAATTCCGACGATTCTGCATCGGAAAAAGATTTTTAAAAAATAATGCAAAAAAACTCTAATCACACTATACAAGGTCTTTTCTCTCCTCACAAAGTTTTGTGATTGCCTCCACTGCTTCTAGTATGGAAAGAGTGGTCGTATCAATTAACACAGCATTTGACGCTTGTATTAAAG
>JBEQCC010000280.1:0-4671 GCA_041639455.1 Pelosinus sp.
CTTACGGAGAAAGGTAAAGAGATTGCGCTGCAACTGCAGAAAAGCATTGAAAATTATTATAAAGATATCATATCGAACCTGCCGCGTGGTCATGTCCGCGAAGTCATGGGGGCGGTAGAATTGCTTGTATCCGCTTTAGAAAAAGCCAAGTATTAATAGGCAAAGGAATGCATTAGAGAGAATGCATTAGAGAAGTTTTGTCTACTATTTGTATCATACAAATAGTAGACATCTGTAGGAAATGAAGTAAATGACACAGGAGTCGATTACTTGAATAAAAGGAAGGGATTGAGTGTGATGGAAAATTTTATTCAGCAATTATTCGCGGAGCGAATCGGTGGAAGTAATTTTGGCAACGATACGGTGCTATACAAATTTGAAAAAATAAAAAGAGCCAAAAGAGAGGCGTGTAAAAACAATCCTAATGTGAGATTGATTGATCTTGGAGTGGGTGAACCAGATTGGATGGCAGAGGATGACGTTGTAGAAGTCCTATACAATCAAGCGAAGTTGAGAGAAAATAGAGGGTATACTGATAATGGCATCCAAGAATTTAAGGATGCTGCTGCCCAGTATATGGAGAATATTTATCAAGTGCATGGTCTTAATTCAGTTAATGAAGTGAATCATGGCATTGGTTCCAAGTCGATTTTGGCACTTTTGCCGCTAGCTTTTATTAATCCTGGTGATATTACGATTATGACGGTGCCTGGATATCCTGTTATGGGAACGATGACGAAAGGCTTAGGGGGAGAGGTAGTCAATTTACCACTCTTAGCTGAAAATAATTATTTGCCTGATTTAGATTCCTTGACCTTAGAACAACGCCATAGAGCGAAATTGCTCTATATTAACTATCCAAACAATCCAACCGGAGCTACAGCGACTAAAGAGTTCTTTGAAAAAGTCGTACAGTTTGCTAAAGCAAACAAGATTATTGTTGTATCTGATGCTGCCTATGCAGCACTTACTTTTGAAGGAGAGCGCCCGCTTAGCTTTTTGTCTGTGGAAGGTGCTAAAGATGTGGGAATAGAAATTCATTCCTTATCCAAGGCGTTCAATATGACTGGATGGCGACTGGCTTTTGTATGTGGCAATCCAGTCGTAATTAAAGGTTTCGCAACGATCAAAGATGATAATGACTCCGGTCAGTTCGCTGCAATCCAAAAGGCAGGTGTTTATTGTTTGCAGCATCCTGAAATAACGGAAAAAACCGCTTTGAAATATTCCCGCCGACATACATTATTAGTAAATGCATTAAAACGTATTGGTTTTTCAGTCAGCAAGCCTAAAGCATCATTTTACCTGTATGTTGCCATTCCCCAACGTACTCAAGATGGAAGATGTTTTGCATCAGCAGCGGATTTTTCGGATTTTTTAATTCGGGAAAAACTAATTTCGACAGTTCCATGGGATGACGCAGGATCATATATTCGACTTTCCGTTACTTTTGAAGCAAAGAATGAAGAGGAAGAGAAAAAGATCATTAATGAGATAGCACAGCGTTTAGGTGAAGTTAATTTTGTTTTTTAATACATGAGTGGAGCAAGGATTTTACTTATAGACGAGGGCTGATTATGAGTCAGTCTAACAGCCTACTGTTACTTGATATTAGTAAATTACCGCTACGACTTGTACTATTCCTCGTATCAAGCGTAGCGGTAATTTTATTTGTGATTGGCTAAAGAGAAGTGATTAGATAAAATTAGTTATTTAACGTCTTTTGTATCTAGCTATATTGTCAACTTCTTCTTTTGGTTTTGTATTATTTTATTTGCAATTTCGGGATAAGAGTGGAGGAATTTTGGGAAAGCCAAGCTGGATAGTACCAATAATTCTGTATCTGTGACTGCAATAATATCTTCCGTGTGCATTGGATGATGAACTAAACCGTTTGCGCCGAAAGATTGTCCGGGTAAGATGACATGACTATCTGACTGTGATGCATGTATTGACTTTAGATTGCCCGAAATCAAGATATTGAGTGCATAACTTGTATCACCTTGAAAAGTAAGATGGTCGCCTGGAAGACATTGCACGACTATGCCGCAGCAATGTATGAACTTTATTGCCTCCTCTTCAGATAATCCTTGTAATAG
Source organism: Pelosinus sp. (assembly GCA_041639455.1). Taxonomy (GTDB): domain Bacteria; phylum Bacillota; class Negativicutes; order DSM-13327; family DSM-13327; genus Pelosinus. Next base: position 2,100 of record JBEQCC010000280.1, read on the forward strand.
AGAGAGCGTTTGATTAGGTGAAGCTCCAAAACGAGCATGTAAAAACATCCATAAATCTTCTTGGCTGACTAGTTGACTGTTTATTATATTTGAAGTTTCGATAAATTCTGTATTGAACCATTTTAGGGCTTGATTCTCCAAGCAATTTCTTTTCCGTGCTTGACGAAAAAAAGGAGAGCGTACCGTTCGTAAATGTTCAATGTCATCTACCAATAAAACATAAGGAGCTAGCAAGCCATAACCATCATCAACGAAATTTCTTCCAAAACGGCGGAAGCCAAATTGTTCATAGAGTCGCAATAAATGGAACGTGCAAACACCAAAATTAAATGGTACTTGCTCTTTGCAGCAAAGTTCATAACTCTTTGATGAAAGCAGATAAGATACAGTTGAGTTTCGATAAGATTGTGATACCATAAATTTTGAGGTGTATGCAAATTTTTGATTGTTTTTGCTAAATTGTGTAAACCTTTTTAAGGAAAGAACTTGTACCCAAAATGGGGAGAAATCTGAAAGTAATCCTATATTGATTCTTAATGTGCCGATCATTTCTGATCCAGACTTAGCGTATAGAAGTACGCCCCAATCATCTAGCTCATCAAATAATAATTTATTATTATGATCCATATTAGGGAATTTCTTGGACATCTCTTCAGCATAAATTTGATAACGTAAACGGTAAATTTCTAGCTTTTCCTCTGGAGTCGTGGCAATACCCAGAGTTACTGTTTTTGATTCTTCTTTTACGTGAGATACTGTTTCTGAATGATTAATTGTCATAATTTGTCTCTCCCTTTTAATAATAGTCATTAGCGTAAGACGATTTGTAAAATAGCGTTACGTTTTCATAACTATCACCCCCTAATTAGGGGGATACGGAGAAACAGTAATTAACCCTTGCAAAAAATGTATTAATTTGTAGATAATTAAGGATTTTCTGGAATAAATACTAAAAACCCCTTTCAAGGAGTAAATTACTCTGGAAAGGGGTTTTTATTCTAGGTAGTATGAATTTTAAAATAGATAGAAATTATAGTTCCCTGCATACTGGTTTTGATATCAATTGAAGCATTATGCCTATGTGCAATTTGGTAACATATTGGAAGGCCTAGACCAGTGCCAGTATCTTTAGTCGTAATAAACGGCGTTCCCAATTTATCGAGTATATGTGAGGGGATTCCACAACCTTGATCACATATAGACAGAATAACATCATTATTCTCTTGGAATGTTTTTATAACTAGTTTACCTCCCAGGGGCATCGCTTCGATACTATTTCTTACAAGGTTTAGTAAAAGCTGACGTATTTCATTTTTATCTAATAATAATTTTGGTATGTTTGTAAGATTAAGAGTTACAGATACTTTCGAAGCAATAGCATCCGCTTCTATTAAGGGGAACAATGATTCAATAGCATAATTTAAGGAACATAGTTCTAAATTGGCTAGTTTTTCTCGCGACAATGCAAGATATTCACGGATAATAGCATTGGCTCTATCTATTTCTTCAATCATCAAATTAAATGTACCTTTGTCGCCTTGATATTCTTTCTTCTTTTCCAGATATTGCAGATATCCTCGTATGGTAGTCATTGGATTTCTAATTTCATGAGCTACAGTAACGGCCATATTTCCTACCATATTCATACGATCAAGACTTGCGGCGACTTGCTCCAATGTTTTTCGAGAGGTAATGTCGCGAATAACACCTTCCACTGCTGCCAGTTTACCCGTTTTATCATAAATTAAGATACATTGTTGTTCTATCCATAATATGGTATTATCTTTTCGAACGAGGCGCAATGTGATAGGTAACTTATTAGCTTGGGAAGGGTTATTCATAAAATTATCAAATACGTCACGGTCATCGGGATATATTAATTTGAAAACTAATTTTTCGTCTGCATAATACTCCTCGGAAGTATAGCCCGTAATAGGGTAAATCGCTGGACTGATGTAATCAAGTTTTGCGATTGGCAGTAGACGATAATAATAAATGACATCAATGGCGTTTTCCATCAAGAAGCGATAACGAGCTTCCTTATTAATTAAATTTCTGCTACTTCTTTCTAAAAAGACCATTACAGTACTAATAGTAATAAGTAGCCTTAAAATACCGCCAGTGATAGCGATCAAATAAGGAAAGGTTTCAAAGAAAAATGGCATAATTATAGTGAGAATACTCCATAAGGCGAAGGCAATGCCAATTATGATTCTACCGATTCCGATTAAATCTACATAACGGATGAAAGCTATGGCTATCCATGCTAACACTATGCCTGCAAACCAAGTAGGCGGTATTAATTTATAGAGGATAGGAAATTCCAATAAAAAAGATACAATACTTAATAGTGAAGCGCTAACGGCTCCATACACCCACCATTTCTTGAAAGTTCGACCAACAAAGATAGAGGTACCCCATACAAATGTTAAGCTACATCCAATAAATAATATTTGATAGATCAAAAAGGGGAATAGGGAGTGTTTCCAATCAAATATCCCAGAGTCAAAAAAGATGTTTCTCAGTAAGAGCATAAACCAAGCAATTGTCCAAATCGCAATATAGCGTTAGA
>JBEQCC010000281.1:0-4671 GCA_041639455.1 Pelosinus sp.
AATGGGCTATAGAAAGGTAGGACGAGACTCTAGCGCACGTAAAGCGCTGTTTCGCAGCATCTTGACTTCCTTCTTTGCATACGAGCGTATTTAAACAACAGAAGCTAAAGCGAAAGAAATCAATGGTCTTGCTGAAAAGATGATTACTTTGGCTAAGCGCGGTGACTTACATGCTCGCCGTCAAGTGTTATCAAGCCTCATGGATGAAGAAGTAGTTACAAAATTATTTGACGTGATTGCTCCTAAATATGCTACTCGTCAAGGCGGTTATACCCGTATTATGAAATTGGGACCGCGTCGTGGCGATGCTGCACCAATGGTAATATTGGAATTGGTCTAACGTTTGCAATTAGGCCAGGTGACAAGGGCATATACTTGGCCTCGTCGCCTGGTTATTGTGGTTTATAGGGAAGGCGGCCTTTTAGGCCGTCTTTATTTCTAGGTGAAAGTGTATACATTTTTTGAGGATCGAGCATGGGGAAAAAATGATTGAATCGTACCAGGCACAGAACACAGAGCGAATATATTCGGTAGTGTTTTTTGATTTTTGGGGTTAATTATCTTTGGTATTCTCAGCGCTCTCTGCGCCTCTGCGGTTCAAAACGTTCTATTTCTAAAAGAACTTGAAGTGATTTCATTATCATTTCGATATAAAGGAGAACGGATATGGGAGAGTTTATAACAGTGAAAGATATGTGCCATACGTATCTTGCCCATGAGGGCGAAGAGGTACAGGCACTTGATCATATAAATATAGCCATAGGAAAAGGCGAGTTTGTCGCTATTATTGGCACCAATGGATCAGGTAAATCCACATTGGCAAAGCATTTGAATGCACTGCTGATCCCTTCAAGCGGCCAGTGTCTCATCGATGGGATGGATACGAAAGAGCAAGAGAATGTTTGGAAAATTAGACAGTCTGTTGGTATGGTGTTTCAAAACCCAGACAATCAAATTGTTGCCACCTTAGTAGAAGAAGATGTTGCTTTTGGTCCGGAAAATTTAGGGGTTGCGCCAAAAGAAATTAGAAATCGAGTAACGGAAGCATTGAAAGATGTAGGTATGGAAGACTATCGGCAGCATAGCCCTCACTTATTATCAGGTGGACAAAAACAGCGAGTGGCGATTGCCGGAGTATTAGCCATGCGTTCTAATTGCTTAGTGCTAGATGAACCGACAGCAATGCTTGATCCTCAGGGGAGACAAGAAGTCTTATCGACTGTACTCAGACTGCATCGTGAACAAAATATAACAGTAGTATATATTACGCATTTTATGGAAGAAGCGGTAGCTGCGGATCGTGTCATCGTTATGGAGCAAGGCAAGGTTGTTATGGAAGGCGTTCCTAAGACGATCTTTAGTCAAGTAAATCGTTTAAAAGAATTAGGCCTTGATGTTCCCGTAGCGGCAGAATTTGCATATCGTTTACGGCAGCTTACTATGAAAATACCAGAAGACATTATCACAGATACAGAATTGGTGGTGGCTGTATGTCCATAAGGTTACAAGATGTTACTTACATTTACATGTCTAAAACCCCATATGAAAAGGCGGCAATAAAAAAGATTGATCTTGAGATTAAACAAGGTGAATTTGTTGGAATTATTGGACATACTGGCTCTGGTAAATCAACCTTAGTGCAGCACTTAAATGGTCTATTAAAACCTTCATCAGGTATGGTTCATATAGATGGACAGAATATACATGAAAAGGGAGAAACTGCAAGGAATGCCAAACGAAGTGTAGGTATGGTGTTTCAATATCCAGAACATCAACTATTTGAGGAAAGTGTATATGAAGATATTGCCTTTGGCCCACGCAACCTGGGAGTAAAGGAAGAGGAAGTTGAAACCAGAGTAAAAAAGGCACTTGACTTTGTCGGCCTTGATTTTGAAAAATTTGCAAAACGTACGCCATTTCAGCTGAGTGGCGGGCAAATGAGGCGAGTTGCCATTGCAGGTGTGGTAGCCTTAGATCCGAAATATTTAGTTTTGGATGAGCCTTCTGCTGGACTTGATCCCCGAGGTCGGGATGAAATTTTTGGGCAAATCATGAAATTACATCAGGCTACAGGGATTACAGTCGTCCTGGTTTCGCACAATATGGAAGATGTTGCGCGTATGGCGAATCGATTGATTGTTATGAATAAAGGTGAAATTCTCTTAGATGGAAAACCAAAGGATATTTTCTGTAATCATCAGGCACAGTTAAAAGAAGCAGGTGTGGATGTACCGCCCCTTACTTTATTGATGAATCAATTTAAACAACGGGGTTTAGAAATTGATAGCGCAGTAGTCGACATTGCAACTGCTGCTCAAAACGTATATAAAGCCGTAAGGAGGAGTTAACTTTGCTAACAGATATTATGCTGGGACAATATTTTCCCGGTAATTCCTTACTTCATTTACTAGATCCGCGTACGAAGATTATTAGTACGATATTATTTATCAGCAGCATATTTTTAGCAGATACCTATCAGGCTTATATCATACTAGCCGCTTTTATTGTATTCATCATTGCCTTAGCGGCAATACCTCCTACTATGATTTTACGCTCCCTAAAGCCCTTGTGGATCATTATTGTATTGACCTTACTTATTCATATTTTTACTACACCGGGGAGCATTATCTATAAGATTGGTCCATTGGCGGCGACCCAGGAAGGTGTCCGGCAAGGACTTTTTATGACAATCAGACTTGTCTTTTTAATTGTTGTATCTTCTTTATTGACATTTACCACTTCCCCCATCGCTTTGACCGATGGGATTGAACGTTTACTTAACCCTTTTAAGAAAATAGGTCTGCCTGCACATGAGTTGGCTATGATGATGACCATTGCCCTTCGTTTTATTCCAACACTGCTGGAAGAAACAGATAAGATCATGAAAGCGCAAATGGCAAGAGGAGCAGATTTTACATCAGGAAATATATTGCGACGTGCACGTAACATGATTCCTTTACTTGTCCCGCTGTTTATTAGTGCATTTCGCCGCGCAGATGAACTGGCTACTGCTATGGAGGCCAGATGCTACCGAGGCGGTCATCAGAGAACCCGTATGAAAGAACTTCACATTTCAAAGAGAGATTGGCTCGCATATGGAGTACTAGGCATAATCATTGGAGTGCTTGTTGCGGTGAGGATATATAGTAAGTAACAGGTAGAAGAAAAAATAAGAAAAGCAAAGTCTTTTGTTAGCAATTGACTCTTAAACGATGATACTATACGTAAAGTAGAGACAGGAGGCTATATGGTTAAGGAGCATCCGGATTATGCTTTAGAGAAACAGCACTTGGATTATACGCTGAAAGAGATGAATCAAATCATTACATCATTGGAAGATGATATTGATAAGCGTACTGCGCAAATGCGTGTGTCATTGGAGCATAAAGATCAAATTAGTACCTATGTTCATTCCATGATGAAACATGACCATGCTGAAAAAATTTATGATATGAAAGAGGCTCTAGGGAGCCCTTATTTTGGTCGTGTGGATTTTAAAGATGATGATGCGGTGGACTATGAGAGCTTTTATATAGGGCGAATTAAAATCAGCCGTTTGGACATTCTTACCGTAAAAGATATCTTAGTATTCGACTGGCGCGATCCTGTAGCAACTATTTTCTATGAGTGCCAAGATGGACGTGCCAGTTACGATGTTTTGGGAAAATACCATTATAGCGGTGACGTGAACTTAAAGAGACAATACAAAATAGTCGAAGGCGTTTTGCAAAAAATATCCGATGATTATATTTTTGATCAATTGGCAGATCCTAAAAAGGAAGCCTTACTTGCTGACCCCTTTTTAACGGAAAGACTGCTGCAAGGTACCAGTAATAAACTAAAAGATATTGTAACTTCCATCCGAGGGGAACAAAATAAAATTATTCGGGAAACATTGCATCAAGTGATTATTATCCAAGGCGTTGCGGGTTCAGGGAAAAGTACCATTGGTCTGCATCGACTATCGTATTTGCTTTATAATGAGAAGTTAGATCCACAGAAAATGATGGTCATTGCCCCCAACAAATTATTCTTAGATTATATTTGTGAACTGCTGCCAGAGATCGATGCAGATGATGTGAGGCAGCAGACATTTATTGATGTAGTGCATGAGATAACCCAAACAACATTCTCTTTGCACCAAGATGAGAAAGCTCATCTGTTTTTAGAAAATAAAATAAAAGATAGCCGTCGTGATCAATTAGAGGCAGTTGCCCGATTAAAGGGATCTTTGGAATTTGTGAAAGTATTAGATGCTTGGATGGATAAGAAAATTGAGAAGTTCTGCCTAAGGTTAAAAGACATCCTGCTGTTTGATCAGAAATTATTGATTACAAAAGAACAGCAAATTGAAAACTTTATGCAAGGCAATAGGCTCAATACTCCCTATAATGAGCGTGTAAAAACCTTAAGCGGCTATATTAAGTTTAGAGTGCGAAATTTCTTGGAAGTATTAGAAATGGAGCAGAGGCGCAAAATTGGCAGTACAGATAAAACCTATGAGCAATATTCACAGCAAGGGACACAATTTCTGGCAAGCCATTTTTTAAAATGGTCTTGCGATGATATTAGGACTTGTTACAAGGAAGTATTTAGCAATAAAAGTATATTTAAAATTTTAAAGAATAAAAATTTGGACATTGCGTTTATCGCAGAATACTCTAGCAGCAT
>JBEQCC010000282.1:0-4669 GCA_041639455.1 Pelosinus sp.
CTGCGCTCGATAAATGTCCCGTCCGGCTTCATCCTGTACAAGTGTCCCTTTGATTCCAGGAACATTGGAAAGTTCATTAATGAGCCAATTCATACGATTGATTTGCCCTTGAGAATCATCTTCTTTCGACTCGTATTTGTCTAAGGCTATCATCAGACCAATAATTGCTTCTTTACCAACCTTCATCGCTCTGCCAATTCCTTTATATTGCATATGGCAAGCTTTGATTAAATCATCTCTGCCGCAGATCAAGCCAGAAGTGGGACCCTCTAGGGCCTTTCCGCCGCTGTAAATGACGATATCAGCACCACTCGCAATATAATATTTAAAATCTTCTTCTGCTGCCGCATCAACAATAATGGGAATCTTTCTTTCTTTGGCAATGGCAATCATTGTCTCTAATGACTGCATCCCTTTTTGCACTGCATGATGAGATTTTATATAAAATAATGCTGCTGTTTTTTCATTGATGCCTCCAAGAATATGGTCTTTTTCCACATGATTGGCTTGACCTACTTCAACTACCTTGCCACCGCCTAAGGCAATCATTTGGGAAAGAGAAGCACCAAAATTAACACAATGACCTTTTTGGAGAATAATTTCATTTTTTAGACCATCGGTATTAGGTACTCTTTCAACAAAAGTCAAATTTTCACCGGCAATAACAGCCGCTGTAGCAATCGCGATGCCAGGAGCAGCGCCAGCTGTAGGACAACCATTTTCAGCCCCTGTCACTTGTGCTATTTTTTTACCAGCAGCAATCATCAACTCATGAATATCAACATAATCCATAGCAGCCGCACTCAACGCCTGAGCAATCTCAGAATGTACGGCACTAGCCCCTAGCACCGTCATTTTACCGCTAGCATTAATAATTTTACGCAAACCAAATTTTTGATAAATACTCATTATCAGCCCTCCGTTGTCTCCAAATCATCTTTCAAATCTATTTTGCCAAAATAGGGAAGAACGCTCCAAGAAGCATTGCCCCCAAAATGGCTCCACCGGCAATGGGTTTCTGCCAAACATAGAAGAGGGCTGCTCCGATCACGGCTCCTAAACCTAAAGGGATGGAAGCCATCGCAGCTGAAATAATAATGAGAGGTCCTAAATATCTGCCCGATGCATTGCCTGCTCCCATCATAACATCTGCCCCAAAGGTCGAACTATTCCCGCTAATTGTATACTTACGAATCAGTACAATAATCGTGCCAATTATTACACCAAGCAGCCCGCCAGTAGCCAGCGCAAGAGGAAAAGAAGTCAACGGAGTTGTTACTCCCATGCCAAGCAGCATAGCAGGGATACCAATGCCAATACCGGTCTGCAGTGAACCGCCAATGTCCAGAATACCGACAAGGGGTCCTTCTAAAACACGAGCAAAGAGGAAGCTTGCGCCAAAAGCTGCAGCTGCACCATATGCACCGGTTTTAATACCACCTTCCAGCATGGCCACAATAGCAATATCATTAAAAGCGCCAATATTATACACATAATACATATGAGTACCAGCAAAAATTCCCGCCGAAAGCATAGCAACAAAAATAACAAATGCCCATTCAGAATACCAAAATCCTGTTAATTCAGCTTGTCTTTCTTGATTTTCCATCTTATTTCACCACCGATCCAAAGATTTTATGAAATTCAATCAGCCCTGCGGGAACACCAATGTGGAACTCATTTAGCAGTTTAGCATCAAATCCACGGAAAAACCCACTGAGTACAAACAACAAAACAACTGCTACCACTAAAGTCTTAGTAATATGGTTCCAACCGCTGTCATCTACACCTTTACCAATTAAAATCCCCAAGACAATCCCCGGTACTGCATTTCCCATAACGAGTTGAGACAAGCCTCCCAAAACTGTCGCCCATGTACCACTTCTTTGACCAGCATCAATAGCTGCCATCCAAAAAACAATAGGCATTACTGGATTAATCAGCCAGTTAGCTGCCGGCACTAGTACTTTTGTAGCAATAATTTGCAGCGAAGCCGGAATGGCCACAGCTGTTGAATTCATTACAGTAACTACTACAACCCCAATGGCAGCACCGGCAAACGCCATTTTTTTCGGATCATGCAAGGTTTCCTCCACTTTCCGGTTTCTAGAAAGCAATGCCGCTGCCGCCCAGTTTGGAATAATACGATGCTCTACATCTTGAGTAAAAGCACCAGCACCAACAACAGATGCCCAAGAATTAAACAAAAATCCTAAGCCAAAAGAAAAATGGGATATCGGATCACCTTCACACGCATTTAACTCACCAAAAGTTCGAAATGCCCCCATCCCCTGGACATTTGGCGCATGAAACATTCTGGCAGCACCTGCCCCGACACCAAAACCAACCAAAGCCCCAATAATAATAGATTCAAAAATGATCGTCATTGTGTCCATAGCTCTATCCCCTCCCTTTTATAATCAACAAGTCTTACTGCATCCGCAATATTCTTTGCGTAGTCGACAGTTCTTCACTTCTTTTCTCAAATTTAATTTTTTCTGTGTCAATCATTCTAAGCTGAATAGTTACATTAACAACAATATCGTATCGCACAAGCCGACGTGGAAATAAAAATCCTAAAAACTTTTCAACATAACTGGTTTCTATCGCAGATACCACTTCAACATCCTGTGGCTCTATTTGTAAAATAACACTACTAAATGTTCGCGCTACTAGCGGCTTAATTTGCGAGAAAACATCATTAAAAGCTCTTTCTTTACTTTCTCCTGTGCCACTCAAAGACAATGTATGTTTTAACTCCTTATACATCATCGTACCTCTTTATTTTGCTGTACTTTTATATACTCTTCTGTTAATCGTCTGCCCAATTCTTCTATATCCATAAAACCAAAGCCAACCACTTTTTTCCCTGCTCGAATAGCTGTAACGCCGGCATCAACGGAACGAAGCCCGAATTCAACAGGATATCCATACTTTGTTTTTGCTGTTATAGCCCCTGCACCGCCACTGCCACAAAATGAAATTGCAAAATCGGCTGTTTCTTTGTGCATCGTATCCGCTACTTTCATATCAGCGGCAACACCGGGAATCAAGATTGCTATACCACCCGCCTGTTCTACACCTTGTGCTACTTTTTGACCCTTGCCTAAACGATCCCCAATTACCACTCTGACTTTCTTTTCCATTAGGAAATCCCCCTTTTATTTTAATTACTATTTTTAGCAGTCTCAAAATGTAGGGCCAATAGTACTGCCTCTGTATCATCATTACAACATTCATTAACAGAACCAATATGTTCCAATACGTTTCTACTAAGTTCCATCATCTCCAAACTGACCTGTTCAACGATAAATGGATCAACCATCGGAAGTTTTTCGCCCTTTTTCACACGTCTTATCGTTGATAATAAATGAACTCCCATACTTAACCAACGTTCCTGTGATATTTTAATACCAACTTGCTCTGCCTTGGCTGCTACTACCTCTAATAACTTTTTAAAGTCAGCGAATTCCGTGGAATCGATTGGCATCTCCAAGGCAATTGTCTTAATAACTGTATCTATCATCTGCATTTTAATACCTTTCCTGCTTTAATTGTAAATTTAGCTCGAAGTAACTGATTCCCGTTGAAAATTTCATTTTCTGAATCAATAAATTCAAATACGCCATTCGTTAGCGTAAGAACACTAATATCGGCGATTCTACCTACTTGTAATGCACCAATTTCATGACCCATCCTGAGTATTGCAGCAGGAGCCATAGTAGCAGCCGCAATAACCTCATCTAAAGAAAAATGTAAAGCCAAGAGCTTTGATAATGTCGTGGTTAAGCTAAACACTGGACCATTATAATTTCCGTGGTAAATATCTGTACTAATAGAATATGGCTTTATTCCCATCTTTTGAGCTTTCTGTAACGTTTTCACACTAAAACTAGATGTACCATGTCCTACATCAAATAAGACTCCTCTTTTCAAAGCTTGGCGTGCCTGAGGAAGTATCTCATCACCTTCTAGAATACCACCCTTTTTTCCATGAAAAGCATGGGTAACCACATCATCTTTATCCAATAGATCCAAGATATATCCTAATTCAGGCGGTCCATTGCCAACATGGACCATTAATGGCAGTCCTACCTCCCGAGACAAAGCTTTGGCTATTTCTAAAGGTCGTAAACCACTTGCCCCCAATACCGAACTGCTCATCCGTACTTTGATACCCCGAATGATTGAATGCTGGCTGATCAAATCGATCACACTCCGGATATCAATCTGAGTAAGATCACTTAATTCAGCTCGACCAGAACATAAGCCTGCACTAGCTAAGTTAATCCAAGCCAGTACTTGGGTTATATTCTTGTCAACAACATTTGCAATGAATTTGGGAAATGTTGCTGCACCAGCGCTTCCCGCATCCACTACTGTAGTAACTCCTTGCTGAACTCCTACCAAATCAGCATCAATACCGATTTCAGTATCACCTGGAAATACATGAGCGTGAAGATCAATTAAACCGGGGGTAATCAGACAACCGCTGGCATCTATACTATTTTTTGCATCATTTTCTAAACCAAACTCCTTTGAGGGATGGATGCTGAAAATACGACCAGAATCTACGGCAATGTCATATTTCCCATGTACTTTAGAAATCGGATCAATAACTAACCCATTTTTAATAAAAAGATCAAATGCCATTTAGAGCGCCCCCTTA
>JBEQCC010000283.1:0-4668 GCA_041639455.1 Pelosinus sp.
CCTTGACCAATGGCAGCTGTTACTTCATTATCAACAGCCACTCTTGATTGTAATGTACGCTGAACAACTGCTCTCATCCTACACCACCTAAATTAGGCATAGCCCGATGTACACTATATACATCTTTAACACGACGCATCTTAGTCATAATATGCTCTAATTGATTTAAATTACTAATATTTAAGGTTAATGTAATAGAGCCGATATTACTTTTTAGCACTTTAGCATTTACAGAGCTGACTTTAATTTTGCTTTCAGAAGTAACCAAAAGGATATCAGATAATAATTCAGAACGATCTACACCTGTAACCTCAATAATCACTTTATATAAATTACCAGCAGTTAAATCCCAACTTACTTCAATCATACGTTCATATTCTTCTGGCTGAACTAAAATATTAGTACAATCCGCACGATGTACTGATACTCCACGTCCCCTTGTAATATAACCGATAATGGGATCTCCCGGCAATGGGTTACAACATTTGGCTAACCGCACCATTAAACCTGATTCACCTTCTACTAAAATACCATGTCCTGATTTATTAGTATTATTATGCGGTTTAAGTTTAGCTAATAATTTTGAAACATCAGAGGACTCTTTAGTACTCCCTACTTCTTTTTTATAGGCTTCAATTAATTTTGTCATTATGCCATGAGTTGTTACACCGCCATAACCTAATGCTGCCATTAAATCCTCTTCTGTCAGTATGTTAAATTTCTTCCCAACTTCAGCTAATCTTTCCCCTTTGGCTAGCTCACGCCAATCATACCCTATTTTTTTGCTCTCTTTTTCGAGCATTTCCCGACCCTTAATAATATTTTCTTCCCGTTTTTCCTTCTTGAACCACTGACGGATTTTATTCTTAGTATCGGAAGAGCCCACTATGTTCAGCCAATCCCAACTAGGTCCATTCCCTGTTTTACTTGTAACAATTTCCACAATGTCTCCATTAGTTAATTTGGTTTCAAGTGGAATCATTTTACCATTAATACGGGCACCAACACAACGATTTCCTACACCAGTATGAATACGATAAGCAAAATCAATTGGTGTGGAACCTGCCGGCAAATCAATTACATCTCCTTTAGGAGTAAAGACAAATACTTCATCCGAGAAAATATCCATCTTAACCGTTTCCATAAATTCATGAGGATCTCGTAAATCTTGCTGCCACTCGGAGAGTTGCCGAAGCCATGTCAATTTCTCATCAAAATCTTTATTAGCCCCTTTAGACCCTTCCTTATAGCGCCAATGGGCTGCAATACCATATTCAGATGTACGGTGCATATCCATTGTACGAATTTGAATTTCCAGAGGCTGTCCTTCAGTGCTGATTACTGTAGTATGTAATGATTGATACATATTGCTTTTTGGCATGGCAATATAGTCTTTAAACCGCAAGGGCAACGGTTTCCACAACGTATGTACAACACCTAAGGCTCCATAACAATCCTTGACCGTATCGACTAATATTCGAACAGCAGACAGATCGTATATCTCACTAAGATCTTTATTCCCCTTAAGCATTTTTTTATATATGCTGTAAAAATGCTTGGGTCGACCCTGTATATCAGCTTTAATCTCAACATCATCTAAACGTGCTGATAAAATTTTGATTGCCTCATTAATCAATTGTTCCCGCTCACGACGTTTTTGTTTTACCTTTTCAACTAATTCATAATACTTTTCAGGCTCTAAATAGCGAAATGCAAGGTCTTCTAATTCCCATTTTACACTAGATATTCCTAGCCTATGAGCAAGAGGAGCAAAAATTTCGTGGGTCTCTTGAGAAATCCTGCGCTGCTTATGTTCCGGCATATGCTTAAGAGTACGCATATTATGTAAGCGATCAGCCAATTTTATCAATACTACACGGATATCCTTCGCCATAGCCAGAAACATTTTGCGAAAATTCTCTAACTGCTGTTCCTCTTTTGATTTATATTCAATTCGGCTTAGTTTAGTTACCCCATCTACCAACATAGCAACTTCTTTGCCGAATAACTTTTCAAGTTCTTCCAAGGAAAAAGCTGTATCTTCCACAACATCATGCAATAAAGATGCGCTAATAGTCAGTGCATCAATTTGTAATTCAGCTAGTATCTTAGCTACTCCTAGCGGGTGACAAATATATTCGTCTCCCGAAGCTCGTCTTTGCCCTTTATGAGCATCAACAGCAAGCTCATAAGCTTGTTGAACAATTGCGATAGGAGCATCAATTTGGTAGGATTGTATTTTTTTTATAATCTCTTTAATCGTATTCTGCCCTTCACAATCCATATGCACACCTCAATACACTATATTCTTTCTAATATTTCAACAATGACATAATATTATAATTTGTTAGATTTTTGCGTCCCTCAAGATAAGACAACTCAATTAGAAAAACAAGACCTACAACGACTCCTCCTAAAGCTTCAACCATAGCAATCGTAGCTTGTACCGTACCTCCAGTAGCCAGCAGATCATCAACAATTAATACCCTTTGCCCTGGAATAATCGCATCTTTATGTATTTCCAAAGAGTCTTTACCATACTCTAAATTATATTCATGCTTTAGTGTTTCAGCAGGCAGTTTACCTGGTTTACGAACTGGTACAAAACCAGCTTCTAAGGCATAGGCAACGGGAGCACCAATAACAAAGCCTCGCGCTTCAGGTCCCACCACCAACTCAACACCTTGCCCTTTAAATGGCTTAGTTAAAGCATCTATCGCTTGGTGAAAACGCTTTCCATCTTTCAGCAATGTAGTAATATCTTTAAACCGAATACCCGCTTCTGGAAAATCAGCTACCACCCTAATATTTTCTTTAAAATCCATGAAATGAACCTCCTATATATTCTATACGATAATTAACTTATATTATTAACCTTTTAGTCATGAATCATTATATCCTTATTAATCTACTTAAACATGATTACCTTTCATTTCTTGCAGCAGAGCAGTACTTGATACATTCATGATCTTTTCTGCAAATTTTGCAAACTCATCTCTTAGTAATATGCCTTCTCTAAAAGTTTCAGATTGCTCAATCTCTAACTTTTCTTTTGGAGCAGGCAAGACCACTATTTTTCTCTTATTCCCTGATAATTCATGAGTTACTAATTTTAAGTCTTCAAGTATTTTAATAGCAATCGCAACGGATGATTCACAAATAGTAGTTTGATACTTGCTTCGTACCAGCTCAACAACTTGAAGATCTGTTACAAAAGTCTCTGCATGCTTCTTAAGCACTAAATAGATTTGACCTATTACGATACGTTCTGGCCTGAGTTCTTGCAATAAAGAAATATTGTCCTTCAAATCTTTTTGATTAAATAACAAATGGATATCATTTGCCTTATTACGCCCTACCAAATTACATTGCTGAATCAAACTTTGCATATTGAGAGGTACATTATAGACCACGATATGTCGAATATCATTTATTGCAATATATTTTTTCCCTAATAGAGTCGTACATAGTACTGTAAATTGATCTTCTTTAAACCATGCTTCAACTTTTTTTCTCCAGGTTTCATCCAATCTTGAATGATAAAAACCAATTCGCTCTTTATATTTCGACAAAGACTTTCGTATTCCTTGTGCCAGTTCGAATGCAGCCTGAGGAGTATTGACGAAAATTAAGGTTTTCTCTTGTGTCTTTATTAAATTTAATAGATATGTGTTTTTATCATCAATACTTCGAGAATCTTTTAATACCCAGGGAATCTGCTCGCCTAAATCATTTCCAAGGCAATTTATACTTTCATCGGCATAACAATCCTCTAAACAACCGAATTGCTGATTCCTTTGTCCATATAATGAATATAACCTTTCCACTTCTGTTATTTCCTTTTTTCGAATATCATAAGCACGCAATTGAATTTTTTGTTGTCCTTGCCACTCGTTGATTTCAGGGAAAAATGCCATCTCTATTTTTTCTTTGATCTCTATTTTTTCTGCCAGTTCACCCATTTGCCAAGCAACGACATCATTTGTAATATTTTTTTGCTTAACTTTAAGTTTTAAATGACGAGCGTCTTGTCCAAGAGTTCGTACCTGTTCTACTTCTATATCCTCACACGCAAAGACTGGGCTGCGATTTCCCATGCCATATGGTTCAAGGCAACCTAATTGTTCTAAAAATCCTTTATTTATTTCATTTAAGGAAAGCAATGAGTCAATTGTAAGTACGGGTACATAATCAGCTGGTGTTAGCTTAGTATCTGCAATATGATTCAACCGCGCTCTTAATTCCTCAATCTTTTCAGGCAAAACACTAAAACCAGCAGCTTGACGATGACCACCAAATTGAAGCAATATATCAGAACATTGGTTCAAAGCATCATATATATCAAAAGCAGGGATACTGCGGCAGGAAGCTTTACCGATCCCGTCCCGTATACTAATCATAAAGACAGGACGAAAATATTTTTCAACTAACCGTGATGCCACAATGCCGATAATCCCAGGGTGCCAGTCTTCACCAACAACAACTAACACACTAGGCATATTCAAATCCAGCTCACTTACAACACCTTCTGCAGCCGCTTGAATATCCTTCTCTACTGTTTGGCGCTGAATATTCTCACATTCTAAATAAGTTGCCAACTCTCTTGCTCTTTCTGTATTATCAGTGATTAACAACTCAACACCATAATCAGCTCTACTAATGCGACCA
>JBEQCC010000284.1:0-4655 GCA_041639455.1 Pelosinus sp.
CTGTATACTAAATATAGTAATGCATTAAAAGCTACCTATTTAGATATGAATGGCAGAGAGCAGCCTATGGTTATGGGGTGCTACGGCATAGGTGTGAGTCGTACTATGGCTGCAACAATTGAGCAAAATAACGATGAATATGGAATTATTTGGCCAGCAGCGATAGCACCATATCATGTTGTCATTGTGCCGATTAGCCCTAAAGATGAGGCGCAGATGTCTTTAGCAAATTCAATTTATAAAACATTAAATGCGTCAGGTATTGAAGCTGTCTTTGACGATCGTAATGAACGACCTGGAGTGAAATTTAAAGATGCTGACCTGATTGGATATCCTTTAAAAGTTACAGTTGGACCTAAAGCAATCGATGAGAATATCATTGAAGTGAAAGTAAGACGTACAGGAGAAGTGTTGTATTTCGATGTAAATAACTACTTAGAAGAAATAAAATCTTTATTGGCAAGATTATAAGAAAGATTATTGCCTGCCTTGGTCATCGAAAAGAATATATAAAAAAGAAGCCACAAAGGTGCTGTCTTTTACCTGTTACTCATATGAGCATCAGGTAAGATTGCACCTTTATGGTTTCTTTATTAGAAAATTAGTGGTTTAAGCTTGCCACTGTTTCCAAACCTCGGGGCAGTATCCAATTGTTGCAGCCTTAGAAGTGTTTCTTACGATAGGTGTTTTAAGTAATAAAGGATTGTTCAATAAAATATCCTCTGTATTATGGATGATATATCTTAAATTACTTGCCTCGTATTCTTTACTTTCCGTATTTATTAAGTCCTTCAAAGCAATAAATCTTTTTATATTACTTAATTCCCCTTTGCTTAAGGTCTTTAAAGTTAAATCAATGAATTGATAGGGGATTTTTCGTTCTTTAAAATATCGTTCGGCTTTGCGGGTATTTTGGCATTTTTTTGTACCAAAGATTTGAATGTTCATAAATAGACCTCTCTTTATGGTTAGTATCTATATAATAAAATATCCTAATACGCAGAGAAAATCAATTATAAATAAAGATGTAGGCTATTTCAAAGATGATTTGTTCATAGAATATAATTCTAGGGTAACTCAAATGGAGAGTGAGATAATGGTTGAAACGGAGTTTAAAGCAATGAAATTAATTTAAAGATTTCGCAACATTTTGGTAGTAATCGTAATTTAAAATGGGAAGAATACTTAGTATTAAAAGGTACTGAAAATGGTATACATGAGTACAAGTGCATTTAAAATCGAAATTAACTCAGAAAGTGAATCTGTAATTAATAATGATTATATGGTCACGAAACCAATAGCTGAATACCAACTTGATATTGTTTCTATTGTATTGACAAAATCTGTAGCTTTAGAAAAGATTGAATCTGATATTTATCGGGTTTTAGATGAGATTGAAGAAGTTGTGAATAATTTATAGTGAGAAGAGTTAACAGTATCAGATGAAAAACTAGCAAAAATGTCAGGAAGCATTTTAGAATTTAAGTTAAGCACCATTTCGTATATTATGCTATTGGACAAACCAGCAATTACTTGGAATAATGAAGGGACTAGCGAACTATTTGATGAACTTACCATATGATTTGAATTAACGAATCCTTATGAAAAACTTTATCATAAAATAGATACATTAATGGATATTATAGAAGTTTTTTCAGGATTGGCTCATCCAAGAGAAGAGCTCGCTTAGAATGGGGAGTTATTCTATTAATTGGTATTGAAAATTTGTTTATCTTTATTCGCCTTATCTTTGGAAAATAATCATAGGTTGACCAGAAATACCCAAAGGTAATATAATGTAATTAGAAGTTCGTACAAGGAGGTAAATCTTTGAGTAACATTGACGCTATGCTAAACTTAAAAACCTGGGCAGTGGTTGGAGCAACTGATAATAAAGAGAAATTTGGATATAAAATCTTCAAAGTAATGTTAGAGTCTGGAATTGAAGTATATCCTATTAATACTGGTGTTGCAGAGATACTTGGACAAAAATGTTATCCGACACTAAAGGATTTGCCAATAAAGCCAGAAGCTGTAGATATAGTAGTACCTCCTAACGTTGGCGAAAAAATTGTGCATGAATGTGCAGAAATCGGTATAAATAATGTTTGGTTACAGCCTGGAGCAGATGCTCCCCAGGTTATCCACGCAGCAGAAGAGTTAGGACTTAATGTTGTTCACCATGCATGTGTCATGGTAGAAATGAGGAAAAAGGAGGCATAATCAATGGCAAATGTAATTCATGTGAATGAAGAAAATTTTCAGAGTGAAGTAATGGAGTCAAAATTACCTGTATTAGCAGATTTTTGGGCACCTTGGTGTGGTCATTGTATGAAGTTATCTCCAATACTTGACGAATTAGCTGCTGATTTGGGAGATAAGGTTAAAGTGGTAAAGATTAGTGTAGATGAAAATAGAGCACTTGCGCAGCAATATAGTGTAATGAGTTTACCCACTATGATTTTAATTAAAGATGGAGAAAAGGTGGATAAATTATTGGGGTTTATGCCGAAAGCTGTTATTAGTGATAAAATTTCATCAGTATTATAAGTGGGACAACCAATAACAGTAAATGCTGTTATTGGTTGTTTTTTTGTTCTAATTATGCTGCTGATGGAATAGACAATAGCAACATAATTTTTAAGAGTGGGGGCCGGAACTATTGGCAAAAGTGGTTTTAGTTGGTTCGCCTAACGTTGGTAAAAGTGTAATATTTAATTACCTAACTGGTCAATATGTGGCAGTATCCAATTATCCAGGAACCACAGTCGATATTTCTCGGGGATATAGCAAAATAAATGGAAAAGCATATGAATTTATTGACACTCCAGGTATGTACTCTCTTATACCCATTACAGAGGAAGAGAGAGTATCACGAATGTTATTGTGCCAGGAGAGACCGGATATTGTATTACATGTAATTGATGCTAAAAATATTCGTAGAATGCTACATCTTACGTTGCAGCTTATTGATATGGGTTTCCCTGTTATATTAGTTGTAAATTTGATAGATGAAGCAAAGAAAAATGGTATGTATTTAAAACTAGGATGTTTATCTGAAATTTTGGGAATTCCAGTTATTGCCACCATTGCCACAAAAGGTCTTGGTCTAGGAAAGATTAAAGACGAAGTTCAAGAGTATTCGTGTGGCAAACCTCGCTTTTCTTTACTTTTTTCTTCAAATATAGAACAGGCTATTCATTCTATCAGTGCTAAAATAAAAGGAGAGTATGGCTTATCTCGTCGTATGACAGCTCTTTTACTTATACAAGGCGATAAAATATTGTATGCATTGGCAAATCATAAGGAACGTGCATTTCCAGAAATCTTAGCAGAAGTCAATAAGCTTAATTCCTATTACCAATATGATATGGAATATGTTCTAGCTGTAGAGCGGCAGCGTGCAATTGATCATATTTGTGACTCTGTTCTGGAGGAAAGAAAGATATATTCGCGAGGAGTGGGCGAGACATTAAGCTGTTTAACTAGGGAGCCTGCTACAGGCATACCTATTTTATGTTTAGTAATATTTTTTGGAATCTATCAATTTGTAGGGAAATTTGGAGCAGGGTTTTTAGTTGAGTATTTAGATATGAATCTCTTTGTTCCTTATATAAATCCTTTAATGGAATATTATGTATATCAATATATGCCTTGGGGTTGGTTACAATCATTAATAATGGGTAAATATGGAGTTTTTACTTTAGGATTTCGCTATGCATTTATTATTATTTTACCGATAGTTAGCACCTTTTTCTTTATGTTTGCCATTTTAGAAGATAGTGGATATTTACCTCGCTTAGCCATGCTAATGGATTTTATATTTAAAAAAATTGGATTAAATGGCAGAGCTGTAATTCCTTTCGCATTAGGATTAGGCTGTGGCACAATGGCAGTTATGGTGAGAAGTAAAAGATAAAAATTCTGATAAAAGACTAGTACATTAAGTCATTTAAAGCATTGGATCATTTTGCAAGGATTTTTTCGACCAGCGAGGCGGAGGAGCCGATCAGATTGTGAATCTGTAAGGTGACGACAACAAGCAGGGCGGAAAAAACTGAAAAATTACCATTGCTTTTAGGTGATTTAATGTACTACTTACTATATTTTAAAGCGGATTTTTATCGGTGCCACGCGATGATCAATGTAGAATTTCCAACCTAGCTTTTCTATGATAGCCCGCCGTTCAATAAAGGATTTTGCGGCAAAAAATTCTTCAGGATGTATTTTTGCAGTGCTTTTAGGATTCGAAGAAAGTTTAATAAAAGACTCAGAAAGCGTTTGAAGTTCATTTTTCAAATGATTAAGTTCTTTTTCTGCATCATTAGAAGTTAGCATGCCTTCACTGAACCATCGAAGAATTGTTGTCTGTTTTTTTTGAAGTTCACTTTGGTGATTTTTGATAGATTTTATTTGGCCAGCGCTAAACGCCGTACTATTTTGTGGGACAAGCAATAGCTGTTCTTTATTATTCTTTATAATAGTACAGAGATGTTTCCATACGATTTCATCAATTTCAAGTGATGAGATCGCCGGGTTACCACAAGGGACTAGCGATTTATCACTTCCTCCTGAGTTACATTTATACCAAGTGTATTCTTTACCAGATGGATGTTTCTTGGAATGAGCAGACAAGCTATAACCGCAAACTGAAC
>JBEQCC010000285.1:0-4639 GCA_041639455.1 Pelosinus sp.
AAGTAAATCAATATCCTTCTCATAAAATTTGGTTCCTCCAATTTCCCACATGCCTTCGCCAACTGGAGGAATATCTTCTAATTCTCCATAATTATAACAGAACTTACACTCTAAGTTACATTTGTTCGTTTTCCTAATTGCACTCAAACCAGTGCCTAACAAACAAGAACGACAGCCTTTTGCGAATTTACTTTCATTTCCCACAAATAAAGTTCTATTCTCCAAAGTTTTCAAATCTCTAATTTCCGACATTAACGTATCATTTCTATGATCGATCGCTGCCTCAATTTGCGCAAAGGTAGCGTAAATGATTTCTTGTTGTTTTATCATAAGTTCCTCTTCCTCAGGCAATAGCGAAAAAAATTCAAACCATGTCAATGCATCTTTCTTTGAAATGTTCATAATGTATCCTCCTAATTAATCCGTTAGTGTAAATTTTTTATACTGTTTTTTAGATTTTCTCTTTATATATCAAGGGTTGCAGAGTTTTTCATACAAAAAAAATAATGATCCCCTTTTTTGGTATAATTAAGCTTACTTACAACACAAAACGATCTAAAAGGAGAGTGTCATTGCTGAACGCAATTATATCATTTTTATTCTTGTATAATCAATATTTATTAAAACAGATAGATCAGCTACTTTTTGAACTCTTTAATGAAGCGAATATCTTGGAAAAATTCATGCTCTACTCCAAAATAGAGCCCTTATTGAACGAGAGAAAGCTAGAAACGTTGGAGATGAGACATTGTTCTCTGGTCGTCAAAGAAACGGGTTGTTATAGAAAGACAGAGAGCCATAATTCTACTGCTGAATTATGGCTCTCTGTCTTTCTTGTAATCCTATCTCTATATTGTTACTTTTACGAACGTGCCACCAATGGTAAGTAAATTAAGGTAACATCCTATCATTTATTTTAAGCACAGCTAAGAAAAATAGACGATGGACAAAAATATAGACCAATTCCACGCTGTGCTTTCTGAAACACTTCTACTCTCAGGATATCAGTCTACTGGATTATTGGCACATTCAACCCAAATCCCTAGAACTACCGACACATAATTACGGAAAAACTCATCAGTAATTGTTTTCAAATTTTACACTAACAACACGATAAATAAATATGGCAATCATCGCAATAAATACAAGCAAGCCGAGCCAATCAGCTGTGGGACCAAAATCCTTGCCTACGAGTGACAGAGGCGAATCACTGCCGCCGCCTGTTACTGAGAATACAATAATAATGGCAATGATTACTCCCATTAAACTTTCACCAACAATCAGCCCAGATGCAAACAGCACACCATGACGGTTGCAAAGCTCCACATCTGCTTCTATATTTTTCGGACTCCGCTCCATCGCCCGCTTACGCAGATAACGATTTACAAAATAGCCCATGACAGCACCTATGACAAGCGGCATTTCCAAGGTAGGCGGCAAATAAATTCCCATGCCTACAGCTAACGGCGGCAGACAGTATTTTGCTGAGTTCTTTTTCAATAGTAAATCTATAATAATGATTGCAATCCCAACTCCCACGCCGAAAAGAATATAATTCCAATCCAAATTATGACTGAAAATCCCTTTGGCGATTGTAGTCATCAACGTCGCCTGGGGTGCAGATAGGACTTGGCTCTCATCCATTCCAGCGCGCGGCATAGCCCCGACAAAACCATACGCCTCATATAATAAATTCAATACTGGTGCAATGGCAAATGCTCCGACAAGGCAGCCTAGTAATAAGGCCACTTGCTGCTTCCATGGCGTAGCGCCAACAAGATAACCAGTTTTTAAATCCTGCAGATTATCGTTCGATATAGCGGCAATACTGACAATCACACTGGTCATGAAAATAGCTAAAGCAATGGCGAATTTACTTCCTAATTCCGTGTCAAAAAGATTGACTGCAGTACCAATTCCGAGTACTACAAGAGAAGATGTAATAATTCCCAAGATGCCAATCCCTGAAATTGGGCTGGCAGACGTACCAATCAGACCGGCCATGTAACCGCACGCAGCAGCAACAAAAAATCCCATACAAATAGAGATAGCAACACCTGCAACAACAAAAATCCATGTGGTACCTGCTGACAGATTCGCATCCGCAATAAAGGAATAAAATGTTCCCAGCAGTCCGATAACAATAACACTCAGAACCGCGGCTGTCGCTTTAGGAGATAAATCCGTATCCATGCGATGCAAATTTTTTCCGGTTTCTGAACGACTTATGGCTTGTATCGAAATGCGCATACCATCTATGATTGGTTTTACTAGCGTAATCAATGTCCATATTGCAGCAATCCCGATCGTACCAGCACCGATAAGGCGTACCTTTTGTGCCCATACAGCAGTTGCAAACGCACTAGCGCTCTGCCCAGCTGCCGGTGACAGCACCGATGTAAGATAGGGCACAAATACGCCCCATGACAAAATAGTCCCTGCCAATATTGCCATGCCACTCGCAATACCAATTAAATAGCCAGCTCCCAATAAAGCAGAAGAAAAGCCGAGAGGCAGCTGTGAAGTAACCCTGCCAATACTGAACCAATAGTGCACCCCTGATGAAATAACTTGAAAACCGTCTACACATAAACTGACAATAGCTGAAAAAATCCCACCAGACATAATATCTTTTATGCCATTTTCTTTGGTTCCCGCAGCATTACCGCTGCCTACTTTCAAAATTTCGGCAGCTGCAAGCCCCTCAGGATAAGGCAAATCACTATTGACAATCATAGCGCGACGCAGTGGGATTGTAAACAGCACCCCAAGACCACCGCCGCAAGCACAAATCATCAAGGTCAGCCAGAAAGCAAATCCCTGCCAATACCCCAACATCAATAAACCGGGAATAATAAATATAACTGCTGAAAGAGTACCTGCTGCCGATGCCTGGGTCTGAACCATATTATTCTCCAAGACATTAGAATCTTTAAACATCTTCAAAATTGCCATAGAAATAACCGCTGCAGGAATAGACGACGAAAACGTGAGTCCTACTTTTAATCCTAAATAAACATTGGATGCTGTAAAAATGACGGTAATTACCATTCCCAGCAATATTCCTCGCAGCGTAAGCTCAGGCACGTTTAGTTCATTACTCATAAAATCTACTTGCTTCATACCTATACTCCTCATCTAAAAGTTTTTACCACCCTGGATTGGTCATAAATTCATGGGCAATTCCCCCCACTCTTTATTACTGCGTTATCATATAATTTCCTTTTAAAGGACTGCAGCAAACTGCATAATATCCTTCCCATAAAATTACTTAGAATAATTTTCTATATTTTTAGGCAAAATCCTTCATTATTTTGTAAATCATACAATTGACGTAAAAGTGGGAACCTAAAACACACTTAGTCATTACTATTTTTTTGGCGCCGAAAAGGACAACCTCAAGTAATGATAACATTATATCAATCCCAAACTTCGGAATAAAGTATTTTTTTTCCAGCCTAATCCTCCACAATACTATTAACTAAATGGCTTAGGTTATAAATCTATTCTTAATGTTACAAACTAATGACAGTTATTCTGATAATAATTACATTCAGGGACAAAGAGAAGATTTAAATTTACTAAGAAAGACGAACTGCCAAACAGTTTAGTCAATCATAACTCTATGCTTGTTTTTTGTCTTTTTTATTTCGCGCGTTTTACTCAACAGATTGAAGTCTAAAGAACCCCTCCAAAATCTGTTGAATATTCAGCAGTTCTTGGAGGGGGTTCATCACCATTTTAGTCAAGTACAAATATTAATTTAATGGGCAGATTGGAAGCTCCTGGAGAGCTGAATGTCATCCACAGGAACTTGCCGCTTTCATAGGTACCAAATAAGCACTTTCACTGATTTTGTTATTTTCGAATCTGCTCCTGTGTCCTAAAAACCTTCAAAGACAGTTTTATAACTGTCTTTGAAGAAATTACTATTAATTCAAATTTTTTTCGCAACTATTTTTACGCTTCTATTAAATACTGTTAGCTTCACTCTTTTCTAATAATAAGGCATCAATAATCTTATTAAAGTCCTCCGGTTGTTCATAATTTTCTACCTTATGACCATTAATAAGAAAGAATGGAACTTGATCTATTCCCATTGCATCCCCTTCAGCAATATCTGCATATATTTTTTCAGCAATTAATGGATTCGTAAGATCTTGTGATAATTGCTCTAATTCTTCTTGACTCAAATTAAGCTTGTTAATCAGATATTGGACTCCAACCTCACCGTTTTCGAGGGCAGCTTGTTCACGGAAAACTAAATTAAAGAAATTCCAGGCTATAACTGGGTTACGCTGGTATAAAGCCTCAAAGTATCGTGCAGCTGGTAAAGCACCAGCATGAAATTCAAGTGGCATGTGTTTTACTACCAGATTAACTTGCCCATTATATTTTTTCATAACTTCGTCAACAGTTTTCTTAGCTTGAGCACAATAGCCGCACTGAAAATCAATATATTCCGTAATGGTTACTGGTGCAAGCGGATTCCCCTGAACAGCTTGGGCAACAACGACAGAATTAGCGGTATCGTAAGTTAATAAACTCAACGACCCTGCACTGAAGTACAGGGGTTATTTTAGCGACTGGAAGTCGCATAATACGGCTAAAGCCGTTTAAAACTGGGATTGAAAATCCA
>JBEQCC010000286.1:0-4639 GCA_041639455.1 Pelosinus sp.
TTTAGTAATCATAGTTTCGCCTACTTTTTTTAACGCATTATCACCATAATCAAGCAGATACTCTTTAAAAGTCAATAAAGCATTAGGCAAACAAACATTTTGTATTTCACCACTTTTAGCAAGACTCATAAAGCGATCACCTGTGCGTCCTTGACGATAACAAGCCGTACAATAGCTAGGTATATAGTTTTTTTCGCATAGCATAGAGATAATTTCATCGGGAGAACGAGTGTCTCCTGTTTTAAACTGCATGGCTCCCTTTGCTGTGGCAGAATCTTCTTGGGTTTCTTGATAACCGCCTACACCTGTACAGGAACCGGCACTAATTTGTGAAACACCATAAGTAAGAAGCTTGTCTCTTAGCTCAGGATGCTCTCTGGTTGATAAAATAATCCCTGTATAAGGTACTGCTAAGCGAATTATAGCAATGATTTTTTTATAGTCTTCATCATTCACAAGATGGGGAAAGGTTTCGAGGTTAATACTGTCAGCTGGTCTAAGGCGGGGAACTGAGATGGTATGAGGCCCTACACCAAAGGATTTTTCTAAGTGCTCGGCATGTAAAAACATAGCAATCGTGTCATATTTATAATCATAGAGTCCATAAAGCACCCCAATACCAACGTCATCAATGCCTGCCTGCATGGCTCTATCCATGGCAGTGGTATGCCAGTTATAATCTTTTTTTGGTCCAGAAGGATGCAGCATCCCATAGGTTGGACGGTGGTAGGTTTCTTGAAATAATATATAGGTGCCAATCTCGGCTTGTTGTAATTTTTTGTATTCGTCAATGGTGGTAGCGGCAACGTTAATATTAACACGACGTATGCTGCCGTTTTTATTTTTCACATTATAAATTTCTTTAATGGTATCGACAACATAGTCGATGGAACAGTTGGCTTGATCTTCTCCAGCTTCCAGCACTAAGCGCTTGTGACCTAATGATTGAATGATCTCTACCTCTTGTTTTACTTCAGCCATGGATAGATGACGGCGCACTTGGCTTGGATTGCCGCTGCGGTAGCCGCAATACGAACAATCGTTGATACAGTGGTTGGAGATATAAAGTGGTGCAAATAATACAATACGTGTACCATAAATTTTTTGTTTTATATCAGCAGCAACAGAGTACATGGATTCCAATACGTCTGGATCAGTCACTTCTAAAAGAATGGCTACTTCAGATGCTGATAAACCATGGTACTGGTTGGCTTTTGCAATGATAGTGTTAACGAGTTTTTTATCCTGAGCTTTTGTTTTTGCTTCGTGGAGTAACTGAAGAATTACCTCGTCATTAATAAAATCATCGGGTGTTCGTTCCTTATCAAAAATCAATTAAATGGCCTCCTTGTAAAACTACTTAATTACGATATAAATCAGTCATTATCTTTTGCGGATGACAAATTCCTATTTTGCTCATCGGCTTTACATGAATACATGTTTTAATTTTGACTACCATTATATAATACTTTCTGGAAAGAATATATAGTTTTAAAGAAAAGTTGTTGTTATTACATGAGAAAATGGTTTTAAAATAGTGATTGCTTTGATGCTTCACACTACGCGAATCTGAGGTGTATGATGGATAATTTTTACTATGTGAAAAGTTTATCGAACACAAATGAAAAAAATCAGCATATAATACTATGGAAATTATAGGAGGTGTGGGGAGAATGCTTAATGATGAAGAGCGAAAATATATGATGGACCATGAAGACAAATATACAACAGGCAGCAATGAAGATAATATGGATAATGTCCATGTACATGTGTATACTACGGAAACAGATGTTTCAGATGATCATCAACATATGTTTTTAGGTATTACTGGACCCGCTAGGGTGGAAGGGCGGTCTCATGTTCATCAAATTCGTACGAGGACATCTTTTTCGGCCGAGAATTCTAGAGGGCACTGGCATTGGGTAGATATTATGACAGACCGGGCAGTCTCCATGCCGGATGGCTCTCATACTCATTATTATGAAGGTCGTACAAGCATGAATGATGGTCATTGTCATAACTTTTCTGATGTTACTGGTTTAGGACCCAATATATGTGTGGATGAAGATGATGAGGATAAAAAAACCTGTAAATATAAGTATAAACGTCCTGATGATGAAGAATTTAACTAAAAAAGAACAAGAGGGTGGCAATCAATTTCCGCCCTCTTGTTTTTCGTTTACTGCGATAAAGTTTTTTAAAGCGTTCAGTTATAATATAGGCCTTACCTATACATACTAAATATTGGAGGTGTTACGATGTTATTAAGCTGGATGATGATGAAACTCATGGATCCCTCAATGGATGAAGTAATGGCAAAGATGCTTACGGAGGATTATAAGGACAATCCCTTCTTGATGGTTACAGTGGCAGAAAAGTTATCACCGCGAGCCATGATGGAAGCTGCTATGCGTGCCGAGGCTGGCAAAGAATTGGCACGACCCTTAGGCAGTCCGGTGGTACTATCTCCATGGGATAAGCTGCTGCTGAACCCAAAACAATTGTTTGAATTACCTACTTCTGATTATACCGAAATTACCATGAAAACGGTTATTGGACCAAAGGCTAAAAAGCCTCTGCAGCTTGAATTGCCTATCATGATTACAGGAATGTCTTATGGCGGATCGCTAAGTTTGCCGATAAAAATTGCCCTAGCTAAGGGAGCAACGATAGTCGGAACCTCAACGAATACAGGAGAGTCTGCAGTTACCGACGAAGAACGGGGAGCAGCTCGATTCTTAATTGGACAATACCATCGCGGAGGTCAATTGAGTGGTCAAGAGCAGCTAAAGCAGCTGGATGCCATTGAAATTCAATTAGGTCAGGGAGCTTGGGGCGGTGCGGTTGATTCTACAATGAAGGCTCAAGATATTGATGAGCATCTGCGCAACGCATGGAAGCTAAAAAAAGGAGAAGATGCTACTGTATATGCGCGCATGTCTGGACAAAATTCGACAAAAGATTATATTGCGATGATCGATGATATGAAAGCGCAGTATGATGTTCCTATAGGGGTTAAAATAGCTGGTACTGACTACATTGAATATGAACTGGCGGTTATTGCTCAGACAAAAGCAGATTATATTGTCGTAGATGGTTCTGAGGGCGGGACAGCAGTTGCGAATCCAACCTTACAAGACAATGTGGGACTGCCGACTTTTCATACTCTTGTACGAACGATCGATTGGCTTGTAAAAAATAATTTGCGTGATCGTTTTAGTGTGATTATTGCTGGTGGATTAACCACTCCAGGGCACTTTCTAAAAGCCCTGGCTCTAGGAGCGGATGCGGTTTATATTGGAACGATTGCTTTACTGGCTGCGCTACATACCCAAATGACAAAGGCACTGCCACAAGCACCCCCTTCGCAAATGTTATTATATACAGGCAAGTTAACGGATAAACTTAACATCGATGCAGCTGCCAATCATCTGGCAAACTTCCTGTCTTCTTGTAAGAGCGAAATGCAGCTAGCCGTACAAGCTGTAGGAAAAGAAAGCATTAAAGAGCTAAATCGCAGTGACCTGGTAACTGTAGAAAAAGACCTAGCGGAATTTGCTGCGATTCGCTATGCAGGCAGCCATCGAGAAGAAAGAAAAAATACAGAAAAGTAAGCAGTAATTAACTCCTCTTAGAAAATAACAGAGGGGTTAATTTTATAATTTACCCCAAATGGTATTTTTCAATACATTGCTTAATAGTGTAGTAGTATTAAAAATACCAATTGGTGGTGATTATAATATGGTGAAGCCTACAATACAGGCTATCGGTACAGCAGTACCTCATTATGCTTTAGAGCAAAAAGAGATAAAAGAATTTGTCGCGAGTATGTTTCGTTCCCACGTAGATCATATTGATAAGCTGCTTCCCATTTTTGAGAATAGCTGCGTCAAGGTAAGGTACTTATCACGGCCGCTGGAATGGTATGCGGCTCCTCACTCTTTTTCAGAAGCGAATCAAATATTTAAAGAAGTAGCCCTTGATCTTGCAGAAAAAGCAGCATTGCAGGCAATAATGAGAGGGAATATAAAACCAATGGATATCGGTATGGTTATCTTTGTGACTTCTACTGGTATTGCGACTCCTACCTTAGATGCTAAGCTGATTGAGCGACTGGGATTATCACCTCATACAAGACGGCTGCCTATTTGGGGACTTGGCTGCGGGGGAGGTGCCGCTGGATTAGCACGAGCTAATGAACTTGCTTATAGTATGCCAGGCAAATCAATATTGTTGGTAGCTGTAGAACTTTGCAGTCTTACTTTTCAAAAGAATGATTTCTCTAAATCCAATATAGTCGGTACCAGCATTTTTGCTGATGGGGCGGCTGCGGTATTAATAACCATGGATGGTGAAGGACCCGCTATTTTAGGAAATCATAGTACCTTGTTTCCCAATTCAGAAGATATTATGGGATGGGAACTAGTTGAGACAGGTCTTAAGGTACGCTTTTCTCGAGATATTCCTAGTATTGTACGTCGCTATTTACCTGATTTATTACAAGAGGCTTGCGGCAAATGGGGAATCGAGCAAAAAAAAATAGCTCATTATGTTGTTCATCCTGGTGGGGCAAAGGTACTGGATGCATATTCGGGTAGTTTGAATATCAGTAAAGATCAGCTATCTCAAGCATATAGGA
>JBEQCC010000287.1:0-4633 GCA_041639455.1 Pelosinus sp.
ATCTCATTCGGCATCTCCACATATCCATCTTGATTTGCATCTGGATGTGCGGGGTCATAGATTAAGCGCGTTGCAGAAGTATCTTCAGTAATTCCAACCACTCTAACTCCATTTCCAACATCAGTACCTAACTTTTCAGATAAAACCTGGGAAAACGTTGCTTGATTTTCTCGCGGAGAAAACACAACCATTTGACGTCGATAGGCTCCTCCTTGGCTAGTACGAGTCGTATTAACATTAGCAATATTGTTAGAGATTACATCCATTCTAAGTCGCTCTGCTGTTAAACCTGATGCTGCTGCATCAATAGCACCAAACATTCCCATACTTATCCTCTCCCTTCTTTTATCGCGGACTTAATCCCTGTGAAATAACCACTTAATCGTTGTACTACTGCGTTATAATAGATATTATTTTTTGACAGATTCGCCATTTCAATATCAATATCTACATTACTGCCATCAGTTCTAAAAGAAGTTTTATCAATTACCCTTACTGCAGGAGTTGGAATCCCTTTTCCCTGCAATGGCAAATGCTGACTATTTGTTTTTGTCATCTGTAATTTTCCGCCATTTACGGCACCTTGCAGAAAATCTTCAAAAACCACTTCACTTTTCTTAAAACCCGGTGTATTAACATTAGAGATATTATTACTAATTACCTTTTGCCTTAAAGAAGATGCTGATAAAGCTTGCTCTAACACAGACACTTGCGGCGACGCTATAATTGAATTTAACACACATAATCCTCCAGTATTTTATATTACATGTAACATAATTACATTTTATTACACAAAATATTGAACTAAGCATTATTATTCTATATAATCCTTCAAATACCTTTGTTAAAATACTATTTCTAACAAATTTTACACAATTATAACACACTATAATTCTATAAAGTGACAAAAAATCCTTCATAATCAAAAATCAACCCTTGTTAATAATATAATACTTTTGTCTTTTGCACATCTACCAAAAGATATAGAAATCCCTCTATCTACAAATTTTTACAACAATCATTTTCATTTCTCAAATAACACCATGAGATAAAAAAGAACTGCTGCTATTGAACATATCTCAATAGCAGCAGTTCTTTTTTTATCTTGTATTACTTTTTAAGTTTTTTCAATTCTTCAAACAAGCGCTCATTTAATACTTTTATATAAGTACCCTTCATTCCTAATGATTTTGATTCAATAACCCCTGCGCTTTCAAATTTGCGTAAAGCATTAACAATTACGGAACGAGTAATTCCTACACGATCAGCAATTTTACTTGCAACCAGTAAACCTTCATTACCTTCTAACTCATTCAAAATATGGATAACAGCTTCAAGTTCAGAATAAGAAAGGGTACCAAGAGCTACTTGCACCGTGGCTTTCTTACGAGCTTCATCTTCAATTTTTCCACTACGATCCCTTAAAATTTCCATACCAACAACGGTTGCGCCATATTCAGCCAAAACAAGATCTTCATCTTGAAACTCAGTATGAAATTTAGCTACGATTAATGTGCCAATTCGTTCTCCTACACCGTGAATAGGGACGATAGTGGTAAACTTATCTGTGAATATACACCCCGTATCTTCACTAAAGGAACAAAGGCCTCCCTCAAGGCTTAGATTTGGGGATGTTTCGTTAACCCGCAGTAACCATTCTACATACCGTTCAGGAAAACATCCTTGTAATAACACTTTATCACGCATTAAATCACATTCAAAATCACCTAACAAAGCATATCCAAATATTTTACCATCTTTAGCAACAATATACACATTTGCTTCCATCACTGTACTGAGCACGCGAGAAATTTCATCATATTCCACTTTCTCGGATTTTTGCAATAATTTATTAATTTTACGAGTACGTTCTAACATCGTTGTCATAATACTGCCTCCTACCCTTCATTAGGTTATATAACCTAGTTTATAATATAAAATGACTTAAATCTGGATTCACTACAATATGCGCTAATTTGGTCTTGACATAATCTTTATTGATTAAAACCAACTTTTCATTTATATCAGGTGCTTCAAACGCTAAATCTTCTAGTAATTTTTCCAAAATAGTATGCAAACGTCTAGCACCAATATTTTCAGTCTGAGCATTTACTTCAAAAGCAATTTCCGCTAGCTCCTCAATAGCATCATCGGTAAATTGAATTTTTATATTTTCTGTTTCTAACAGGCTCATATACTGCTTAATTAAAGCATTTGCTGGTTCTGTTAATATTTGTTTAAAATCAGCTTTGGATAAATTTGTTAACTCTACTCGAATAGGAAAGCGTCCCTGTAATTCAGGAATTAATTCGGAAGGCTTCGCCATATGAAAAGCCCCTGCAGCCATAAACAATATATGATCCGTTTTTATAGGACCATGCTTGGTAACTACAGTAGATCCTTCTACAATAGGCAAAATATCACGTTGTACGCCTTCCCGTGATACGTCGGGACCAGACGATTTTCCACGACCTACGATTTTATCAATTTCATCTAAGAAAATAATCCCGGAGTTTTCTGCTAAATCTAACGCGATGGTAGTCACTTCGTCCATATCAATAAGCTTTTGCGCTTCTTCTTGAATAAAAATTTTACGAGCATTGGCAATTGTTACATTTCTCTTTTTTTGTTTCTTAGGCAAAAAACTTCCAAGCATATCTTGTATATTAATGCCCATCTCCTCAATGCCAGCGCCAGAGAATGCTCCCATCATAGGATTTGCAGAATCTTCTACTATTATCTCTATAAACTCATTTTCTAATTCACCATTATCTAATCGTTTTTTCCAATATTCCCGATTTAAAATTGGAGCCTCAACATTTTCGTCGATTACTTTATTTGATGCTGCGTCGTTATTCGAAGTTGTGCCACCAAATAATATTTCAAAAGGATTACGCGGTGTTTCTTTTTTAGCAGATGGCACAAAAAACTCCAATATACGTTCTTCTGCAAACTGATGTGCTTTTTCTGTTACTTCTAGCATTTTTGCATGCTTAACCATACGAATAGCTGTTTCTACCAGGTCGCGAACCATTGATTCAACATCACGGCCTACATAGCCAACTTCAGTAAATTTCGTGGCTTCCACCTTTACAAAAGGTGCATTGACTAATTTAGCCAGACGCCTCGCAATTTCAGTTTTGCCTACACCAGTCGGTCCAATCATCAAAATATTTTTAGGAACAATTTCATCTTGTAAGTTTGCTGCTAATTGTTTACTACGCCAACGATTACGAAGTGCAACCGCCACTGATTTTTTTGCTTGTTGTTGTCCCACAATATATTTATCCAATTCTATTACAATCTGTTTAGGTGTCATCTCAATCATACTGTCACCCCTTTTTATAACTCTTCAACTGTAATATTACCATTTGTATACACACAAATACTTGCTGCAGTTTGAAGCGCTTCTCGAGCAATTTCAGAAGCAGATAAATTAGAGTGTTTTACTAAAGCCCGAGCCGCTGCTAAGGCATAGGGACCACCTGAACCTATAGACATAACATTGTCGTCTGGCTCAATTACCTCACCATTTCCTGATATAATTAACATATGATCTGCATCTGTAACAATAAGTAATGCTTCCAAGCGACGCAATACTCTGTCTACACGCCACTCTTTAGCTAATTCAACAGCAGCTCGCATTAAATTACCATTGAATTCTTCCAACTTTACTTCAAATTTCCCAAATAAGGTAAATGCATCAGCCACAGATCCGGCAAAGCCAGCTAATACTTGACCATGATATAAACGTCGAACCTTCTTAGCGTTATGTTTCATTATCGTATTACCACCAAAAGTAACTTGACCATCACCAGCAATTGCCGTTTTCCCTTGTTTTTTTACAGCAACAATGGTTGTCGCGTGAAACATAAATACCGCCTCCTATGCACCTTATATATGCATTGTGATAGACTGTCTTTAATTTTTCTTTCGCTGCATGAGTAAAAAGAACCTCCTCAACACTTTGTAATTTAGCAAATTCGACAAATCCCTCGATATCTGCCTAATAATTCATTACAGAGTGCTGTGAGGCATTCTTTTCAATCTTCAAATATAAGATAAATAGTGTAATTGTCGAAATAACAATTATATGATTCTAAAATATGTCGAAGTATGAAACACTACTAAGACTGGCTCTCTCGTTTGTCAAGCTATGTAGGAAAATTTATTAATTCATACTAGCACAATAACATTAATTATGCAAGATTATTGTATAATTCTTCTTTAAATTTATCAATAGCAATTAAAGAACGTTGAGCAATTAAATGATTTTTTATTTTTTTATCCCGTATTTTTTCCTCCCAAGGTGGTAATAGCCCAAAATTTATATTCATAGGTTGAAAATGTTTTACCTCAGCATTCGTAATATAGTGACACAAAGCTCCATGGGCTGTTTCCTTCGGGAATACCACAGGCCTAAGTCCTGATAATAAACGACTTGCATTAATTCCTGCTACTAATCCGGAAGCAGCGGACTCCACATATCCTTCCACACCTGTAATCTGTCCTGCAAAGAATACGTTGGAGTTTGTAAGCATTTGCAGCGTAGTAGATAGGATTTTAGGTGAATTGATAAATGTATTGCGATGCATAACACCTAAGCGAACAAAGTCTGCTTGTTCTAAACCAG
>JBEQCC010000288.1:0-4627 GCA_041639455.1 Pelosinus sp.
CGATCTCTCTGCCTCGGCAGCAGCAAGTGAGTATTGTCTTTGAAAATGTACATTATGCTTATTACAATGGGGAGCGCCCAGCATTAAATGGCGTATCTTTTGCAATAGAGCCAGGAAAGACCGTGGCTTTAGTCGGCGCCAGTGGTTCTGGAAAAAGTACCATCGCCAGTTTATTATTAGCATTTATGCATCCTGCTGAAGGGCATATCACAGTCAATGGCATGAATTTGACCGATATAAAACTAGAAGACTGGTTATCTCAGGTTGCTTTTGTGCCTCAATCTCCCCATTTATTTTATAAATCAGTGGCGGATAACATTCGATTAGGGCGAGAAGATGCCAGCTTGGAGACGATCATGCAAGCGGCAAAAAATGCTGGTGCTCATGAGTTTATTATGGGGTTGCCGGAAGGCTATGATACTCTAGTGGGAGAAGGCGGACATGGATTAAGCGGCGGAGAGTGTAAACGCTTAGCCATTGCCAGGGCATTTCTGCAGGATGCTCCTTTTCTGTTGTTAGATGAAGCGACTGCAGGTCTAGACCCGCAAAGTGAAGCTGTAATAGATGAAGCGTTAAGCAGACTGATGCAAGAGCGTACTGTATTAATTATTGCTCATCGATTGAGTACTGTGTACAAAGCTCATTGTATCGTGGTGCTTCATGACGGAAAACAAACTGAAGCTGGACCCCATGAGCAATTAATGAAGAATCAGGGGTTATATTCTCAGCTGGTGTTGGCCTTTAGAGGTGGAAAATGAGTATATTCCTACGTTTATTGAGGATTATGGGTTCTTCTTGGCGGACAATGGTGATGGCAGGTCTCTTCGGTTTTTTTACTGTTGGGAGTAATATCGGATTGATGGCGGTATCAGCATATTTGATTTCTGGTGCTGCTTTGCATCCTTCCATTACTGAGTTATCCATTGCCATTGTGGGAGTGCGTTTTTTTGGAATCGCTCGGGCGGTTTTTCGTTATTTAGAACGTTATGTTTCTCATGATGCCACATTTCGTTTATTAGGTACCGTACGGGTATGGTTTTATACAAAGTTAGAAGGCTTAGCGCCAGCTCGGATTTTGGAATGGAGAAGCGGTGAGCTTTTTAGTGCTATCGTTGGTGATGTGGAGACGTTAAAGGAATTTTATCTTCGGGTGCTGGCCCCTCCTTTCATTGCACTTTTGGTGATAGTTGGCACATGTTTGTTTCTGGCACAATTTAATTTGGTCTTTGTGTATGTACTAATCGGTGGAGGGATATTCCTTGGGGTACTCTTGCCCCTGGCAGTTTCTCGGGCACAAAAATCCTTGGCAGAGGAGTTAGTGGCTGCGCGGATGCAGATGAAAGCCCAATTGGTGGATAGCATTACAGGCATTGTGGAGCTTGCCGCTTTTGGTCAGACTCACCGTCAAGCCCGGCATATTGCTGAACTTGACGAAGAATTGACAGGGATTCAAGGCAAAGTGGTGAACCAGGCAGGGATGATTGATGCTTTGGGGTTATTCATCGTAAATACTACGGTGTGGATAGTCCTGTGGTTTGCGATACCCTTAGTACACAGTGGGCAGTTGGAGGGAATTTATTTAGCGGTGGTAGCTCTTACAGTGCAAAGCAGCTTTGAGGCTGTGCTGCCGCTGCCTTTAGCAGTACACTTTTTGGCTGAAAGCATGGCAGCCGCCAGGCGGTTGTTTGGGATTGTCGATCGGGCACCAGTGGTGTTTGAACAGACCGAAGGTATTTTAACGGGTACGGATGCGACGATTACAGTGAAAGACTTGAGTTTTCGTTATCGTACAAATGGGGCGGTAGTTTTGCATAACGTTTCCTTTACTGTTGCTTCTGGGCAAAGTGTGGCGATTGTTGGTCCAAGCGGGGCGGGAAAGAGTACATTATTGTACGTTTTGCTGCGTTTTTGGGAGTATGAAGAAGGAAGCATTCTCCTTGGCAGTCATGAGTTAAAGAAGTATCATTCCCAAAATTTACGGACGATGTTTAGTGTAGTATCCCAGCAAAGCCACATGTTTAATGCC
The DNA here is from genome assembly GCA_041639455.1 of Pelosinus sp. Lineage (GTDB taxonomy): Bacteria > Bacillota > Negativicutes > DSM-13327 > DSM-13327 > Pelosinus. The sequence continues at coordinate 2,027 of JBEQCC010000288.1, forward strand.
AGTATTCGGGATAATATTTTACTGGCAAAACCTGATGCCAGTGAAGCAGAGTTTGAGGAAGTAATAGAGAACTCAGAGCTGACGGGGCTGCTAAAATCTCTGCCCCAAGGCTCGGATACGATGGTGGGGCAGAATGGCTTTGCTTTATCCGGAGGGCAGCGTCAGCGCATTGCTATTGCCCGGGCTTTACTGCGAAATGCTCCTATTCTCATTTTAGATGAACCAACTGTTGGGCTTGATTCTTTAACAGAAGAGGCTGTTATGGGGACTCTTGCCAAGTTAATGGCTGGGCGTACTACGATTTTAATCACCCATCGCTTGACAGGTCTTAAGCATATAGATACTATTTTTGTGCTTGAGGCTGGAAGGATTATTGAGCAGGGGACGCAGGAAGAATTATTGGAAAAGGAAGGTTTATTTTATCAGTTATGGCATTTACAGCATGATGTGGTATAATATTCTGGGAAAAGATTATATACGATGCATTAAAAAACTTGTATAGTAGTTGTTGCGCAATTAGAACAATGTTTATTAGTTGTATATATAGATTGCTTATGATAGGAGATGGAGTAGGAGATATGTTAGAGGCCTTATTTTCGGTAGAAAAAGATTGTCCTATTTGTCAAGAAACTTTTCAGGTAACACGGGTGCGGTCTCGCTTGGTAATGATAAAGCAGGATTCGGATTTTTGTTCTTACTATAAAGATATCAATCCCTATTATTATAAAATCTGGATGTGCCCTCATTGTGGCTATGCAGCGCAGGATAACTATTTTGAAGAAATTCTGCCTGCGGCGGCAGAGCGCATACAAGGATTTTTTGCAGATCGGAATATAAGAATTGATTTAAGCGGGACACGCAGCAGGAAACAGGGCATTGTGAGCCATCAATTGGCGATTGTTTGTGCTGAATTGGCATCCGTTCCTGCCAGCAGATTGGCTGGACTGCATATGCGATTAGGCTGGCTGTATCGAGAGGCTAAAGAGGTAGAGCAGGAACAAGCCACTTTACTTAAGGCGGTTGATTATTATGAACACGCTTTGGACAATGAAAATATGCCTGTGGGTCCAATGACGGAGTTGACGATTATCTATTTGATTGGTGATTTGCTGCGTCGGACAGGTCAGAGTGAGAGGGCTTTGCTGTATTTAAATAAAGTCGTTAGCAGTCCTAAAGCCAGGCAGGAAAAAAGGATTGCTGATTTAGCTCGGGATGCTTGGCAGGAAGTGCGTGCACAGAGACGTGGAAAAGAGGAAAATGCATAATCAAGATGCAGCATTTTGTCGCTAACGTGAAAAATAGTGAAGTGGATGCACTAATGTACAGTTTGAGAGAATAAAACCTTAAAAACGGAAGAAGGATTGTGAGAATGTTTTCTGTAAAAATACACTTGACTTTCATAAGGCGATAAAATATAATATGTTTAAATTGATACATGAACATGAGGAAAGGGAAATTAAGTGTGCAGAATGTACAGAGAGCCGGCGGGTGGTGTAAGTCGGTCATTTTGACAGTTGGTTCCGCCCTGGAGTGGCTAATGATGAATTATGACGGGTGTCGCCCGATATCGCGATAAGAGTTGGCTATGTATGTAGCAATTTGGGTGGCAACGCGGGAATATCTCTCGTCCCTGGTGGGATGAGGGTTTTTTTATATCTTTTTTTAGGATAACGTGTTTATTTATATTGAAAGGTATAACATTAGGATGATAGTCATATGGAGGGAATGTAAATGAGAATATTAGTAAGTGATCCGGTTTCAGAGCAAGGGATAGAACTATTACAAAAAGAATATGAGGTAGATGTTAAAATAAAACTACCGATTGAGGAGTTAATAAAAATTATTCCTCAGTATGATGCTTTAGTAGTACGCAGCGAGACAAAAGTAACGAAAGCGGTTATTGAGGCAGCGGCTAATTTAAAAGTAATTGGTCGTGCTGGAGTAGGCGTTGATAATATTGATGTAGAGGCAGCTACCCAAAAAGGCATAATTGTACTTAATGCACCAGAAGGGAATACGATTGCAGCAACAGAACATACGATGGCAATGATGCTGGCGTTGGCGCGTAATGTTCCCCAGGCTCATGCCAGCTTGAAAAATGGACAGTGGCTGCGCAGTAAGCTGATGGGTGTGGAAATGCGTGGTAAAACATTAGGAATTCTAGGGTTGGGGCGTATTGGTTCAGGTGTGGCAAAACGAGCTTTAGCGATGGAAATGAACGTTATAGCTTATGACCCTTTTATTAACGCAGAGCAGGCGGCGGCTATGGGGATTCAACTGCTGGAACTGGATGAAATTTTCCCGTTGGCTGATTTCATTACGTTGCATTTACCTTTTACCTCTGAAACGAAATATCTGTTAAACAAGGATTGTTTTGCTAAAATGAAGCCCAGTGTACGGATTATAAACTGTGCACGAGGCGGCGTCATTCATGAAGGGGATTTGGCAGAGGCTGTTGAACAAGGTATTGTAGCAGGTGCAGCAATTGATGTATTCGAAAAAGAACCTGTCAATCCGGAAAATCCGCTATTAAAGCTGGATCAGGTAATCGTGACGCCTCATTTAGGTGCCTCTACAGCAGAAGCACAAGTTGGTGTGGCG
>JBEQCC010000289.1:0-4627 GCA_041639455.1 Pelosinus sp.
TTCTTCATTTCTAACATTATATTTACATAAAATTAGAAGGTAAATAATATTAAAAATATTATTTTTATAAAATTTATAATTAATTAAAATAATTTAGTAACCAGAGAAAGTAGTTGGGGTAATAAATATTTTTCTTATATATACATTTTTCTTACATATAAAATACTTTTTCATCTACTAATTGTTATCAGGCATCATAAGCTTACTATATATAATAAACAAAAATTGGTCAAAGGTAATTTTTTTACTCTTTACGTGTCGTTACTTCCGGCCAATTGGTGACTGAACTTTTGGCAAAAAGAAAAGCTCAGAAATTCTGAGCTTTTCTAATGAAATCATTTTTAATTTCACTCAAAGATGACTAAGGCTGGTGCCTATGTCTATAACTTAGTATATCCCAAGTCATTTGCTTTAATTATGTTACTTATTCTGGGCTAATTGCTCCCACTGGACAGGTTGCAGCACAAGAACCACAGTCAATACATTTTTCATCGATACTGTATTGAGTATCGCCTTCAGAAATAGCTTCAACCGGGCAAACAGAAGCACAAGCGCCACATGAAATACAGCTACTATCAATTTTATACATGAAATTCACCTCCTATGTAGATCACTGTATATCATTATACTATATACTAACAAGAAATCACATAACTAATATCACATTTAATATGATATTTTTACATTATACTTATACTCTCCTTCTAGAAACTTATAAAATTTATATATTTCCTATGGTTATTCTTTATCAGAAAAAAATCTTCGTTCTATATCATCCCTGAAATAATACCCAAAAGCACCGGTGGCAATCAACAAAGAAGTAATAATAATCGTGGCACGAATATTATGTGTAAGATTTTCACCGATAACCGAATATATGAGAATCGCAGGCGCTTGGCCAATTGCGGTTGCAATTGTAAATTGACAAAAAGAAAGAGTCGTTAATCCAACACCATAGCTTATCACTTTAAAAGGAATAATGGGTGTCAAGCGAGTAATAAATACAGCAAATACACCATGCTTATGAAGAAATACATCTGCGTTCTTTAGAAACTTGTTACTTATGAATTTTTCAACAATTGGCCGTCCATACCATCTTGCAATAGCAAAATCTAAACATGCTCCAAGTAATGCTCCCAGCCAAGAATAGACTGCCCCATACTGCCAGCCAAAAATCCAAGCATTAGTAATGGTTATTGCTAATCCCGGAACAAATGGGACTAGCGACTGTAGAGTCATTAACAAGATACTGCACAGAGGTGCCCAAAAACCATAAGACAAAATAAATTGACGTAACCCGTCAAAGTCACGATCCCATAGTAAGGAAAATCCACTTTCAAAAAATTCTTGTATGCCAGGCAAATATAAATATCCTATTAAAGCAATAACCAATACCCCAAGTCGATACATAGCACCTTTCGCTATCATCATTGGTGTTGCCATAAAAACACCTCCCAGCAAAGCGACCTCTTCAGCGATGATTACATTACGCTACTCTCTTTATACTTTGACACACATAATTCCTGCTGCGAATTAAAAAACCGGGCTTAAATTTATTGCCCAGTTTTTTAATTTAAAATTTCTCTTCACGGACTTCCATCTCTTTCTTTTATAGGAATAGCATCTGCCAGATCAACAATTCCCTGCTGTTCATCACTATTATTGAATAACTTTTTGTAATTGCGGCTTCCAGGAATATCCTGGGGTGTATCAGAGCTGCCATAACGCATGACCGCTTGTAAAGCATCTTCACCATCAAAACCAATAAATTCATTTTTATCATGATCTAAAAAACTTTGTCGAAAAGGTGGCGTTAGCACCTCTTCTTCTAAAGGCCTTGGGATAGAATCTACACTATCGTATTGCTCCTGACATTGTATACATTCGTTAGCCCAAGGAATAGCCTCTAACCTAGCTACAGGTATTTCTTTGCCACAGGTACTACAATATTCATAGTTTCCATTATCCATTTTCCTAAGAGCTTTTTCCACTCGCGACAATAGAACCTGGGCATTATCTTTTAAAGCAATATCTTTACTGCGTTCAAATAATTCATCGCCAATATCAGCAGGATGATTATCACAGACCGATAATTCTCCCGTTGAATAGGATAAACTTGTTTCTAATCCTGATTGTTCCAAAGAAGTAATTTGTTTTAGTAACTCCTGCTTCTCTTTGTTTAATCGTTTTGCTGATTCTTTATATTTTGCAGCATCCAAATTATCCTCTCCTAATGAATAATCTTTGTTACTTCACCGATTCTGAGTCTTTCTTTGACAGGTCTATCGGCCTCGTTGCTATACCCTAAACAAAGAATAGCTACTGCTCGAAGTCTAGGAGGAGCCTCCACTGCTTGTTGGATTTTGATTTCATCAAAATCACCAATCCAGCAGGTAGAAATCCCCAGTCCATAAGCCGCTAATATCATATTTTCTGCGGCAACCGCAGTATCTTGCAAACAATATAATTGAGCACCACGCTCACCGTATTTTTCATTAGAACGAGCTGGGTCAGCTAATATAACAATACTCACTGGTGAATTTTCAATTTGATTTTGCTCAAAACAAGCTTCAGCCACTTTTTTCTTAATTTCTTGATTCTTTATTACATAAAAATACCATGGCTGCAAATTTCCTGCACTAGGAGCCCAGCAACCCGCCTCTAAGATTCTTGTTAGGGTAGGTTCAAGAATATCTTGCTGCAGAAAATTTCTAACACTATGACTTTCCCTCATACAATCAAAAACATCTTTCGTCATGCATCAACACTCCTATTTCTTTAAAATTTTCCATTCTTCATTTCTACAATGCGTATAATATCTGCTACAAAGTTTCCAATACCCGGTATGTTGAGTAAAATAAGTTGATGTAATAAGTTTAATACCATGGCAAAAAATACAGATGCTCCAATGGCAATGCCTAATCCTCTCGCGATTCCAGCAATAAAATTGATGAGTATCAGTTTTCCTGGCCGCTCGAGAAGTTCCATATATTCAGCAATGCGCATTGACTCTAAATGGCTTATCAATCTTTTTAATTGTACTAAAATTACATCTTGCTTTTCTTGCTGCTCCACTGAACATACCTCCAATTCTATTATCTCCATGTTATAAAAAAAAAACCGGAAACAAGTTCCGGCTTTTTACTTTCATTATATTTGGACTACTACATCATTGCAACGGCTGCAAAGTGTTTCGTGCTTCTCCATCTTTCCTACAGTATCACTATAAATCCAGCAACGTTCACATTTTTCCCCTTCCGCCTGTGATACGACAATTGACAATGCCATATCTTCTACTTGATATGCACTTCCCGGTGCTTTGCCAGTATCTTCTACAACATGAATCTTTGATACAATCAAAATATTTGCCCATTCTTTATCCATAGCTGATAATTGAGTAAATATCTTATCATTTGCATACAGTGTAACCTCTGCATCCAAAGAATGCCCGATCACTTTATTACGCCTAGCAGTTTCTAATGCTTTCGTAATCTCACTACGCATTGCCAATATAGAAGCCCATTTTGCTTCTAAGCCAGCATTTAGATATTCATCATGGGCCATTGGCCAATCAGCCAACTGAACACTTTCTGGCATATCCTGTTCTTTTTTCATATGCTGCCACACCTCTTCAGCAGTAAAGGTAAGAACAGGTGAAATAAGACGTACCAAAGTATTTACGATTTCATACATAACAGTTTGTGCTGCACGCCGCTCTCTGGAAGCAGGCAAAGCCGTGTATACGCGATCTTTTAATATATCTAAGTAAATTGAGCTTAAATCAACAGTGCAAAAATTATGTACCGTATGATATATTAAATGAAACTCATACTCTTCATACGCTTTTGTAACTTTCTCACGAACTTGTTCTAATCGTAAAAGTGCCCACCGATCGATCTCCAATAACTCATTATAACCCACTTTATCTGTATCTGGGTTAAAATCATGAATACTGCCTAGAATGTAACGGAAGGTGTTGCGTATTTTTCGATATACTTCAGACAATTGTTTTAAGATATCGTTCGAAACACGAACATCCGCCTGATAGTCAGCAGAGGCTACCCATAAACGCAAAATGTCAGCCCCAGATTTTTTGATAACATCCTGTGGAAAAATAACATTACCAACGGATTTAGACATTTTGCGACCATCACCATCTACAACAAAACCATGAGTAAGAACCGCTTTATAAGGAGCAATTCCCTTTGTTGCCACCGATGTTAATAAAGATGACTGAAACCACCCTCGATGCTGATCGCTTCCCTCTAAGTATAAGTCAGCTGGCCATAAAAGTTCATCATGCTGCTCTAATACAGCTGCATGACTTGATCCGCTATCAAACCAAACATCCATAATATCCGTTTCTTTGCGAAAAGTATCGTGACCACAATGAGAACAAGTAAAGCCTTCTGGCAATATTTCACTTGAATCTTTGGCCCACCATGCATCAGAACCTTCTTGACGAAATAAATTCTTAACAACAGTAATCGTTATATCATTGATGACATGTTCATTACATTGCGTACAATAAAAAATGGGAATTGGAACTCCCCATACCCTTTGACGAGAGATACACCAGTCATGACGATCTGCCACCATATTATGTATTCGATCTTCGCCCCAGCCA
>JBEQCC010000290.1:0-4609 GCA_041639455.1 Pelosinus sp.
CGCGAAGATAGGGAAGAGAAAGAAGAACACAAAGTAAAGGTGACAACCGCAGAAACACAAAAAAAGATAAATATAGTTAAATCATTCTTCCCGTCTTTTGTCATTATCAAGAAAAGCCCAAATAGCATGTCTTTTCTGACAGTCCTGTGATTTATTTCATGGTCGTTGCGAGCGTCAGCGAAGCAATCCTCTTCTTGCTAAGTTCTTGCTTTGCTATAACAGATTGATGTTACTTTCTACATCTGCTAAAGCTTACAAAGCTTAGTATATTATCAAAAAGAGGCTGCCCAATTTTATTGAGGCGACCTCTTTTCATCAGCTAGCGTTTTACTTCAACTTTAGCCATCTTTTCGTAATATTTTACTAGACTGCCATGATCCCCATCACCCATGCCATCCACTTTAAGAGCCTGCATCATTTCCATCACAGCTGCAGTGAGAGGCAGCGGAACACCCATTTCATGAGACGTTTCCAATACGTTGGCTAAATCTTTAATATGAAGGTTGATACGAAATCCTGGATCAAATTTACGGTCCATCATAAGAGGTGCCTTGGCATCTAGAACGGTACTTCCAGCTAAACCGCCGCGGATTGCCTGGTACACCAAATCCGGTTCTACCCCTGCTTTACTGGCTAATACCAATGCCTCTGAAACTGCTGCAATATTTAGAGCAACAATGACCTGGTTAGCAAGTTTGGTCACATTTCCTGCACCCACTTCACCGGTCCGTACAACAGATCCAGCCATGGCCTTCATTACAGGGTAGCATTTGTCAAATACTTCTTGCTTGCCGCCAACCATGACAGACATGGTACCATCAATGGCTTTGGGTTCGCCGCCGCTTACGGGAGCATCTAACATTTCCACACCTTTTTCAGCAAGTTTTGCTGCCAATTCACGACTTACCAAAGGAGCAATGGAGCTCATATCAATGAAAGTAGTACCTTTTTTTGCCCCATCAAGTATACCATTTTCTCCTAGAACTACTTCTTTTACATGTGGCGAGTTAGGCAGCATGGTGATGATGATATCTGCCTGCTGGGCTGCATCTTTAGCCGTAACAGCACTCTTGGCTCCTGCTGCTACCACTTCATCCACTGCAGCTTGATTTCTATCTACAACAATCAGTTCATAACCAGCTTTTAGTAAATTCTTACTCATAGGTTTCCCCATAATTCCTAGTCCAATAAATCCAATTTTCATTTTTTTGACTCCTTCATTTTTCAATTTATGAGTTATCAATAACCTATCTTGTCTCTGCCTTTAGCGAACCAGACAAGGACGTTTATTATCAAACTTCCAGTTTGGGATCAAATATTGCATCGCCATAGCATCATCTCGTGCACCTAAGCAATTTTCAACATAGAGTTTGTGTGCTTTCTCAATCTGCACCATATCGACTTCGACTCCCAGGCCTGGCTTATCAGGAACAGCTACCATTCCACCAATTATTTTAAATGGCTCTTTAGTCAAACGTTCTTGACCTTCCTGCCAAATCCAGTGAGTATCTAGAGCTGCAATTTTACCGGGCGCAGCGGCTCCCACATGGGTAAACATTGCCAGAGAAATATCAAAGTGATTATTAGAATGGGATCCCCAGGTTAATCCCCATTCATGGCACATCTGGGCAACTCGTACTGAACCTTGCATGGTCCAAAAGTGAGGATCCGCTAAAGGAATATCCACGGAATGTAACTGAATGGTATGCCCGATCTGTCGCCAGTCCGTAGCGACCATATTCGTAGCCGTCGGCAGTCCAGTTGCCCGTCGGAATTCAGCCATTATTTCACGCCCAGAATAGCCATTTTCAGCTCCGCAAGGATCTTCAGCATAAGCTAGCACGTGGTGTTTATTGCTGCATAATCGAATTGCTTCATCCAAGGACCAGGCACCATTTGGATCAATGGTAATACGCGCTCTTGGGAAGCGCTCAGCCAACGCCGTAACCGCTTCAATCTCTTGATCGCCGCTTAGCACACCGCCTTTTAGCTTAAAATCATTAAAACCGTAAAGTTCATGAGTGGCTTCAGCGAGCCGGACAACAGCCTCCGGAGTTAACGTCTCCTCGTGGCGCAGTCGGTACCAATCGTTTTTTGCATCCTGATTACTCAAATACGGTAAATCGCTCTTGGTGCGGTCGCCAACGTAGAACAGATACCCCAGCATTTCCACTTCCTTGCGCTGCTGCCCTTGACCAAGCAATGCGGCAACGGGTACGCCTAGAAATTTGCCCACCAAATCCAGTAGTGCAGCTTCTAAAGCCGTGACAACATGAATGGCAATGCGCAAATCGAAAGTTTGCAACCCTCGTCCAGCAGAATCCCGATCTGCAAAACTCTGTCTTACGGTATTAAGAATGTTGTTGTAAACACCAATTGATTTGCCAATGACCAAATCTCTCGCATCTTCCAAGGTCTGGCGAATGCGTTCCCCTCCAGGAACCTCTCCTACGCCTGTATTACCTGCATTGTCTTTTAGAATCACGATATTACGGGTAAAAAAGGGACTATGGGCACCACTGAGATTTAAAAGCATACTATCGTGACCTGCAACAGGAATCACCTGCATTTCAGTAATAATCGGCGCAGACGAACTGTTTTCCTTCTTATTCTGATCCATGTAACATTACTCCTTATCATTAGGATCTTTGGACTATCCCATCCCTAATTCTATCCACTATTTCAACAATTCCATCTCGATTAACACCTTAGAAAGCTGCTCTCTTTCACCATGAGTCATCACACCTGCCGGATCCATGCATGGCCCAGCCTCAATCCCCAATAAGATAAGTGACTCTTTAATCACAGCAGGAAAAGTACCAATCGAAAAGGCAATCCGCAAAGGCGCTAAGGCAAACTGAGCTTTGAGTGATCCTTCCAGATCGCCTGCTATATATTTTTCATAGATGTCCGCACACAGTCTTGGTGCCACATTGGCACAAGATGCAATGGAACCCGTGGCACCATATAAAAGTGCTCCATAGATCAGAGTATCTCTTCCCATAAGTACAGAAAAATCCTCTCTGCCTTGGGTCAATCGGATATATTCAGCGGTCAAAGTCAAATCACCGCTGGAATCCTTGATGCTCACAATATTTGGTATTTCAGCAAGCTTCGCTACCGTTGCAGGTGCAAGATTCACACCTGTTTTAGGTGGATTGTTGTAGAGTATAACAGGAAGAGATGTACTTGCCGCAATGTCTTTATAGTGTTTATAGAGCTGATCCTGGTTAGGAGTAACAAACATCGGTGTTAAAACCGACACGGCATTGACTTTGCATTCTTCCGCTAATTGAGTCAGCACGACACTCTCCCGAGTGGTGATCCCATTGGTTCCTGCATAGACGGGAACTCTGCCTTTTACTTCATCCATGGTAACCTGAATGATTTCGCGCTTTTCTTCAGGACTTAGACCGTAAAATTCCCCGGTTGTCCCAGTTATAAATAATCCATGAACACCACCATCAATTAGATAATTGACCAGCTTACGCATCGCTTTTTCGTTAAATTTTTCTTCTGCAGTAAGAGGGGTTATCACCGCTGGAATGATTCCTCTTGGTGTAAATCCTGCTTTATTGTTATTAGTTTTCAATTTATTTTTTCATCCTTTCTTTACACTCTATTATTTTTATTCACTTTTCCCATTCTTTTTCATATTCAACATACCATAGTTTTAATGAATAAATTATCTAAATAAACTAATTGTAATTGAGGCTCAGATTCCAATTGACTCAAGACTCGATCAACATGAATCTTTTTGATATTACTCACAAGAAGGGCTACTGCCACCGTGACATCAAGCTCGAGAACATCCTCGTCCAGGGTGGAGAGGGCTTCGACGATCCCCTCCGCGTCCTCCTGATCGACTTTGGATTCGCCTCCAAGATGGTCTCTGGACCTGATCACATCTTCACTGACTTTCCCGGCAGTGTCTGTTATGCCGCCCCCGAGCTGATCTGCGGCAAGCCCTACACTGGTCCTCAGGCTGACATCTACAGTCTCGGCGTCGTCATCTACACCATGCTGTATGGTCGCTACCCCTTCTACAGTGAGGACAAGCGTGCTCTCTTCCGCATGCTCACCCAAGAGGCTCCTCAGTTTGATGAGAACGTCTCTTCTGAGCTCGCTGATCTCGCCGGCATGATGATGGCCAAGCAGCCCCAGATGCGTCCCACCATCGAGCAGATCTGGAACCACCCCTGGATGAGGGATGCTCCCAACAACCCCACCCAGACTGTCCAGGCTCGTGTCGTTTCTGCCCTCAAGAACGGAAGCGCCATCACCATCGAGACCGTCAAGAAGCACGAGGACACTCTTTCGCCCCTCATCTCTCCCCTCAAGACTCACGCCACTAAGCTGCGTGATGCCATCGAGCGCAACGCCTCTGGGGACTCTCGACGCCGTCTGTCGTCGAGTAACTGAGACAACGAGACCAACACAACAAAAACCATCCAGCACAACAGACCAAGGTAAGTCTCATTCTCTTTCTCTTCTTTCGATTGTCACGAACGTTTTCTTTGAAAGACTTCACTTGGGCCTGTGCGTTGGATGGGTTCACCACCCTCCATTGTACAAAGCCATTGTAAAAAACAACTTGACCCCTCTTCAG
>JBEQCC010000291.1:0-415 GCA_041639455.1 Pelosinus sp.
AAACGTAATCTTTCAGGGCTTACCAGCGACCCAGATTGATTTACATGGTTACCCAATACTTGCTTTAAAGCCGCATGCAATAAATGAGTAGCCGTATGATTACGAGCAATTTCACGACGTCTATTTTCATCGACTTTAAATTTGACAAAATCTCCAACTCTGAACAAACCCTCACTAACATTCCCAACATGATAGGTGGTACCATTTACTAGTTTTTTAGTAGCCACAATTTTCATCTTTCCTAATGAACTTTCAAGAAAGCCAGTATCACCAACTTGGCCACCACCTTCTGCATGAAAAGAAGTCACATCCAGAATAAATGCTACATCTTCACCATCATGCACTTCATCAGCTATAATACCATTCTTCCAAACGAGTATAATGCTTCCATTTTCAGCCTGTTCATCAACTATGA
>JBEQCC010000291.1:425-4603 GCA_041639455.1 Pelosinus sp.
TCATCTGCTCTTCATGTTCCTGGCGAGCAGCTCTCGCACGCTCACGTTGTTCTTTCATGGCAGCATCAAAATTGGATTTATCTAACTGCATGTCATGTTCTTCTAATATTTCTAAAGTCAGCTCCCAAGGAAAACCAAAGGTATCGTACAATCTAAATGCAGTAGCACCATCCAGTACAGAAATATTCAATTCTTTCAACTTTTGAATGTGGCCATTCAATAATTCCATACCTTGTACTAATGTTGTTTGAAAGCGTTCTTCTTCTAACTGAATCACTTTTTTAATGTAGGATTGCTTTTCTACTAAATCAGGATAAGCTTCAGCAAAAATAGCATTGACGATATCAACCATGGGAACCAAGAATAATTTTTCAATTCCCAGCAAACGGGCATGACGAACTGCTCTACGCAAAATACGACGCAAGACATATCCTCTGCCTTCATTTGAAGGTAATATCCCATCACCGATCATTATCGTCATACTACGAATATGATCAGCAATTACTTTTAATGAAACATCAGTTCTATTATTAGAGCCATATTCAACATTCGCTACTTTTGCTGCATGCTCAATGAGCGGAAATAATAAATCTGTTTCAAAATTTGATCTTTTATTCTGTAAAACAGAAGCAATACGTTCGAGTCCTGCTCCCGTATCAATATTTTTCTTAGCTAAAGGAGTATAATTACCAGCTTCATCACGATCGTATTGTGTAAATACTAAATTCCAAATTTCTAGAAAACGGTCACAATCACAACCTACTGCACAATCAGATTTATTACAGCCTCGTTCCTCACCCAAATCAAAATAAATTTCGGAACATGGTCCACATGGTCCAGGACCGATCTCCCAAAAATTATCCGCCATTCTAATGATTCGTTCAGCTGATATATGTATATCATTATGCCATATTGCAAATGCTTCATCATCTTCTGTATGAATTGTTATCCACAACTTATCTTTAGGCATTTCTAAATGCACAGTAATAAATTCCCAAGCCCAAGCGATTGCTTCTTTTTTAAAATAATCGCCAAAAGAAAAGTTGCCTAACATCTCAAAAAAAGTGTGATGACGAGCCGTACGACCCACATTCTCGATATCACCTGTACGCACACATTTCTGACTCGTGCTGATACGCGGATGGGGCGGATTCATTTTACCAGTAAAAAAAGGTTTAAATGGCGCCATACCTGCACCAACTAATAATAATGTAGGATCATTTTCAGGAATCAATGGATAACTTTGCAAAATCAAATGATCTTTACTTTTAAAAAAATCTAAAAATTTCTTACGTAGTTCATTTCCACTTATATAATTCAAGTTTCTCAACCTCCAGATAGTTAGGCATACTCTCGTTCGACATTATACATAAATTATCGCATGATGTCAATTAATGGCTGTCTTAAAGCAACACTTTAACAATATGACGAACCAATACTTTTCCAATTGCTGCGACTGGAACACCAAGCAGCATTCCAATAATTCCAGCCACTTCACCACCAACAAAAACAACAAAAATTACACTTAACGGATGAAGCCCAATATTTTCGCCAATGATTTTAGGATGGATAATATTTCCTTCTATTTGCTGAATAATAAAAAAGAGTAAAATAACTTTTATCGTCAGCCACGGTGACTCCAAAATGGCCAGCATGACTGCTGGTGAAGCCCCTATAATAGGACCAAAATAAGGAATTACGTCGAATAAGGCTGCTAATATGCCAATAATTAAAGCAAACTTTACCTGCAGCAAATACATGCCGATTGTTACAAAGACACCAATAATGGAAGCCACTAATAATTGACCTCGAATAATCCCCCCTAAGACTTTGTCGACATCTCGAAAAAATAAAATTAACTCTGCTCGCCAGCCACTTGGCAATAATGTTAACATTTCACTTTTAATTTTATACCAGTCATGAAGGAGATAAAAAGCTAAAATTGGACTAATGGCCAAACCGATAGAGTGACTAATAATTTTAATAATAAAATTTACCATCTGCCCCATAAACTCCTGCATTTCATTTTCTAATAACAATAAATTATTGTCAATTGCGATACGCAAATAGTAAGGAAGTGCAGAATTTTGATATTGTGACTGCATTTGTGTTAGTAGTTTATTAATATTTTCAATCATCAATGGTAAATCCAAGGCAAAAGACTGTAACTCTTTAATAAATAAAGCAAGTAACTTACTTCCTCCAACAATAACAACACCAAATAAAACAATATATACAACAATAATTGCCCACAATCTTCCTATATTTTTTTTCTCTAAATAACATACTGCCGGATTTAATAAATAAGCTAAAAACAAGCCAATGATAAAAGGATATAGTGCATTATGCACCATCCAAATGAAATAAAAGAAACTGATAAGAATTACAATAATAAGAGTAATTCTAACCACCGACTTAGTTACTAACATAACAATCACTCCATCATCATATCGTCACACCTTCTGGTGGGTACAAATAAAAGGGAGACCCTCAGGCCTCCACTTTATCTAAAGTAATGTATTTCATGTTATACATTACCGTTTTACTGTGTAACTGTTTCCACTGGGTCTAAATAAAGTGTTAATGTTCCATCCGGCTGAACACTGAAAATCTTAATATCATCTCCACGAATAATAAACTCTATGCAACAATCCCAACAATAATATTGTGCTGCTCCCACTTTGCCAATTGCCCGATTACTATTACACACGGGGCAAGCTGTCATACATATACACCTCTCATAATAGAATAATAGCTTTCATATTCTTTACTCTTCTTTCTGCAGTAATTTTGCCATTTCTCCTGGAATAATAACAGTATCTTTTCCAACAATTTGTACTTTAGGCAGTGGCATTATCCTACGACCATATAGTAAATCACTTACTAAACTATCCGATATTTGATACCATTTCATCTCACCAGTACTAGTATCAAAGAAAATATCCGCTAGCATACCTAATCGCAAGCCATCTTCTGTAATAACTTCTTTTTTTAGTAAGTCTTTTACATAGTATTTACTTGCTATTTCAAAGATAGAGGCACATTGATGTATTACAGAGTGATTACGTACCATAACAGCATCACGACCTATACTTAAAAGGTCAACATAAGAAATTCCCATTTCAAACGAATTCGGTTTTTCTTCATCAATTGTAATACCATATACCCTTGCCTCTTCCATATGTAAAACTACATCTTTTATTTGGCCAATTTGTTTGCCTGTTTCAGTTTCTAATAATGGCAGTCCAACTAGATCTTGCAATCTGTGCATAAAAATGGCCTCCAAATGTAGATTGTAATCCTAGTATTACCCAAATCCCTTATTTTTATAATATTTAAAGGTTCTTATTATTCTCAAAAACGCCAAAGGACTTGGCATAATGCCAAGTCCTTCCCATAAAGCCTGTCCTCTATATTCTCAAACCGAATTTTTGATAATACCTCCACCAATGACCATGTCTCCATCATAGAAGACCACTGACTGTCCTGGTGTAATGGCCCGCTGTGGTTCAAAGAATTTTACATGTACACTGCCTTCAGTCAGAGGAGCCACTATAGCAACTCCTTCACAAGACCCATAACGAATTTTAGCCGAAACTGTAATTGGTTTTTCTAAATGATCAATTGTAATAAAATTTAAATCTTCTGCAATGAGTTCAGAAGAAAATACATCTTCATTAGAGCCAACAATAACCTGATTATTTGCAAAATCTAATTTTACTACATACAGCGGCTTTCCTGCTGCAATACCTAATCCTTTACGTTGACCAATCGTGTATAACGGCAGACCTTGATGTTTCCCTACTATCTTTCCATATACATCAATTATATTACCTGGACGTAAAGAATCAGGCGATTTTTCTGCCAAAAATCCCTTATAATCATCATCGGGCACAAAACAGATCTCTTGACTTTCAGGTTTATTAGCAACAGATAATCCAAACTCAGCCGCTAATTCTCTTGTCCTTACCTTTGTATAATCACCTAAAGGCATCAAAAAATGTTTTAGTGTATTTTGATTCAGATGATATAGAGCGTAGGATTGGTCTTTCGTATGATCAATTCCTTTACTTAATGTATGTCTGCCTAATATATCATCATACCCGATACGTGCATAATGTCCAGTAGCAACATACTCAGCGCGTAAAGCTAATGCTTTTTGCATGAGACATTCAAAT
>JBEQCC010000292.1:0-4586 GCA_041639455.1 Pelosinus sp.
ATATGTAGACTTCTTTAACTTATTGGATAAAGATGCGAAGATGTACAAGGAATTTGTTGACTATATGACAATCAATGTAACAGAATTTTTCCGAACACCAGAAAAATTCTCTGAGCTGGAGAGCAAAGTGCTGCCAGATTTATTAGCACAAAGTCCTAAACTTAATATTTGGAGTGCTGGCTGTTCGGTTGGTGCTGAGCCATATTCCTTAGCGATGATCTTAAAAGATATAACGCCAAATGTAAAACATCGAATTTTAGCGACAGATTTGGATATAGAAATGCTGGCAAAAGCCAAAAGCGGTATATATACCAATACTGAATTCAAGAATATTTCTACTGGCAGAGCTTCTAAATATTTTAAGCAAGCTGGTACTACCTATACGATTGATGAAGATATCCGCTCACGGGTAGAATTTAAACGTCACAATTTACTGCTCGATAAATTTGATACCGGGTTCGATTTAATTTTATGCAGAAATGTAGTTATTTATTTTACCGAAGAGGCAAAGGATGGCTTATATCGAAGATTTCTAGCTGCTCTTAAGCCTGGCGGCGTATTATTTGTAGGTGGTACGGAAGCTATCTTAAATTTCCGTGACATTGGCTTTAGCCAATATCTGCCGTTTTTTTACCGTAGACCTTTATAAAGTAAATGAGATCAGTCGGAATTAGAGTGCTCCCCAACTGGATAATAAACGAAAAGTACGCAATAAATATTGCAGTAAGATTTTACTATTCGTGCGTTCCTCTATGGTTTGGCCGGATGTAATGTCCACGGTTTTTATTGCTTGCTGGTGCACACGAAAGACAATTTCACCAATCTTTTGCCCCTGATATACAGGGGCTTTTATTTGTTCTGGAAGGTTAACAGAGACGGTAACATGCTCATAATCTGCGGTTGGCACTACTACGCTTGCAGTATTGCCAACCACCGCATCAATGAGAGGTCCAAGGCCTCCTTCTACAGGGATCGATCTTAAAATATCACCTTTAGCAGCATATTCATATAGTTCAAAGGCATCAAAGCCATATTTTAATAATTGCATGGAGTCATACCAGCGGGAGTGATCATGCAGTACAACCGCAATTAATTTCTGATTGCCCCGGGTAGCGCTGGAAATTAGGCAAGGGCCGGCCTGATTGGTGGTTCCTGTTTTCACCCCATCTGCCTCTTCCAACAACCATAATAGTTTATTTGTATTTTTGAGACTTTGATCGTGTTCTTTTCCTTTACGATCAAGCCATTCAATATTTGTTTCTTTTGTGTTCACAATCATAGAAAAAATTGGATTGGTTAATGCATACCTGGCAATCCAGGCTAAATCAAAGGCTGTGGAATAATGGTTGACAGCAGTCAGGCCATGGGGGTTGACAAAATGGCTGTTGGCGGCATTCAGTGATTGAGCCTTGTCATTCATAAGGATAACGAAATTTTCGACAGAACCAGCCAAATGCTCTGCAATCGCCACGGCTGCATCATTGCCTGAACGCAGCAAAAGACCGGTCACTAGCTCACGCATAGAAATGAGCTGCCCCGTACTCAAATGCATGGAAGAACCGGAGGTATTCGCAGCTCGTGCGCTGACTGTTACCTCTTCATCGAGTCGTCCGCTTTCAATAGCAATGATGGCGGTTAATACTTTTGTAGTACTGGCAGGAGCATTGCGTATATGACTATTTTTTTCAAAGAGAATTTGCCCTGTTTTGGCATCTATTAAGATGGCTGCCTCAGCCTCAATTTTGGGTGGTGCGCTATCGGCAATGGGAGTAAATAAGGTAAAGAAAAGACAAAATAGGAGTATGGCGTTACGAGCAAATGGTGTCCACATATGCATCCTCCTCGTGAATGGCTTTTATAGTATATTGCTGTTCTGGCATAATCATGCAAAAACATACAGCATATCTTACCAGTCTTTTGCGTAATATCCACTGAGGTAGTGATAGGAGGTAAGGATGATATGAAACGAGGAAGTTTAGTTTTTGCAGGCGCAATAGTAATTATTTTTGCTGCTGCTGTAATGGTAGATGGTGTTGTAAAGGATAATGATAAAGCAATACGAAAAGTTCCGACGACTCATAAAGTCGTGGCATTGACAGTGGACGATGGTCCACACAATATCATGACACCGCAGCTATTAGCAGTTCTTAAAGAAAAAAATGCAAAAGCAACATTTTTTGTTCTCGGAGAACATGCTGCTGCTCATCCGGAAATAGTAGCACAGGAGGTAGCTGATGGACATGAAGTGGCCTCCCATGCTTATAAGCATAGGTTCTTATCCAAAATAAGTAAGGAAGAAATGCTTGAAGAACTCGATAAGGCTGAAAAGGCAATTATGGCAGTTGCTCCGAAACCTGTATTGTTTCGTCCTCCTGGCGGAGCCTACAATGATGCTGTAGTGGCAGAAGCAGAGCTGCGTGGCTATACGACGATCTTATGGTCAGTGGACCCTGGTGATTGGCGGCAGCCTAGTGCACATACTGTTGTTGAGAACGTAATGAATCATGTAAAGCCTGGCAGCATTGTGTTATTGCATGACGGTCAGTATCCGCTGCCTACACCAGAGGCTCTTGGTATTATAATTGATAGACTACGTGAGCAGGGTTACAGCATTGTTACAGTCAGTGAGCTATTGCAGTATTACGAAGTTCGTAATTAGAATGTGCTCAGTCTTTAGAGTCAAGGTTATTCATTGTGTTGATAGGGTTCTAGATTCTGCCAGTGAGATTTGATAAGCTGATCAAACCTCACCATCGTAGCAGTACGTTCGTTGCGCAGGCCTTGAATCGAGCTTAACAGATTTTGATTGAAAGCATAGACTTTATGCTTCGGTACAAGAAGGGGAGCAGGGTATTCTCGCAATTTTGTGGCGACTTTCATATTTACCTTGAGCTGTTTAATAACGACTCCCGGTTCTAATAAATCAGAGCCATCATAGCGATAAATAAGACAATTGGGCTGAATGCGATCAATTACATTTTTGTATTCCCCATCTATAACAATATCTGCATTGCAATCCGGGCAGTTTTTTGCCTGTGTGGTCATCCAAGTATGACAATTGGAACAAATCATTCCATCCATGTATACACCTCCTAGAACTAGTTTGTCCAATCATAGATGGAAATATGAAATAAATCCTCCAGGAGTAGATTCGTCAGGTCAAGGCATTAATCTCCTAAAGGGAAGGTTATATCCCCGAAATAGAGAATAAGAAAAGTAATGAAAACGTCTTTATGGTCATGAAAAGGAGATGCAGCTATGATTTGGAATCAACAAGTAGAAACCTTGTCTCGTATGGATATGACAGCATGGCAATCTTATAAACTAACAAAAATAATAGAACGAGTGTATGAAAAAAGTATCTTATACCAAATTCGCATGAAAGAATGTGGGCTGCTGCCAGAAAATATCACAAATTTAGATGATTTGAAAAAACTTCCTGTTACTACGAAACAGGATATAGCAGCTAATTATCCTTATGGACTATTAACGATGCCAGTGAGTGGTGTTGCCTATATTCATAAAACGCTAGAGGCTCAAGACCGTTTTGCAGTGAGCTACACCCGAAATGATATGGCTATGTGGAGTGAATTAATATCCCGTATACTGGTTGCCGGCGGGGTGAATATGACCTCCATTTTTCAATGGCTGGGTACTGTGGAAGAAAATGCACCCAGCTTAGGGGTGCATTTTGGAATACAGCAAATCGGCTCAACCTTACTGCCAGACAATAGAAGCAGTATGCTCGCACAAATACATTTAATCGAGGATTTTGGTATTACTTCTATATTTTCTGCTGCTTCATATCTGCTCCAGCTTGCACAAGAAGCCGGCATGAATGGGCATAATCCTGCAGAACTACCATTGCAGAATATTTTCTGTGATAGTAATCTTGTATCCCAAAGTCAAAGTGAAAAAATTCAACAGATTTATGGCAAAAAACCAATCCAAGTTTATGGCATGTATGACCTTTGGGGAATGGGAATGGCAGGAGAGTGCCATTGTGATGCTGGTTTGCATGTTCAAGAGGATTGTTTTTATCCTGAGATTCTACATCCTATAAGTGGACAAGTTCTGCCCATCGGAGACATCGGTGAACTGGTTCTTACCAGTTTGACATTGGAGGCGATGCCCCTTTTGCGTTTTACTACGGGCATGCTGTGCAGTTTAGACGACAGCCCATGTGCTTGTGGACGGACGTTGACACGAATCAGGAAAGCAACAGAAAAAACAAAAAATGACCTTTAATCCATGGGGATAAAGATGGTAAGTCTACACCTCATGGCATAGTAGTAAAACCTTCGGAAGCAGAAAATATTGAATTAGAAGAAAGAGCGAGGGCTTTACTGAAAAAATAAAATGTACAAAGGGTTCTAAAGATTTCTCATCTTTAGAACCCTTTGTACATTCTTATATAAAGAATACATTTCGTCACGATCTCTTCGTGTTCTTTATATTTCTTTGCGTTTTGGCGATTCAAAATGTTTTATTTCTTTAATAGTAATCGCCACTATCACGATATTGCTTTACAATATCAATGAGATGATTACTTTCTGTATGTTTTCCTAACAGTTCAAAAAAATGAT
>JBEQCC010000293.1:0-4584 GCA_041639455.1 Pelosinus sp.
CGATCTCCAAAGCTATGTTAGCTGGTGGAGTGCCTATGCTGGGAGATTCCCGGGTTCAAAACCTCCGCAGGCTTAGAAAAGCTGGTATTGATGTTCCGCTGTTGCTATTACGGATTCCAATGCCTAGTGAGGTCGATGAAGTAGTGCGGATCGCCAATTGTAGTTTAGTTTCTGAGCTTTCAACGATCAGTCAGCTGAGCGAGGCTGCTATCAAGGCTGGGGTTATTCATGACGTGACCCTAATGGTAGATATGGGAGATTTACGAGAAGGGATTATGCCGCAAAAAATTTTGCCTCTAGTACAACAGATACTTTTGTTATCGGGGATACGTTTACAGGGGCTTGGCGCAAATTTTGCCTGTTATTCAGGATTAATCCCTACGCCGGAGATACTCAAGAATCTTGTTGTGCTAACTCAACAAGTTAGAGATACATTTTCTCTAGAATTGCCGATTATTTCCGGTGGTAATTCCGCCAATTTTGACTTACTAATGGCTGGTGCCATGCCGGCGGGAATCACTCAACTGCGAATTGGTGAAGGTATTCTACTTGGGCGGGAAACGATAAGGCGAAATTCTATTCCTGGGGCTTGCCAGAATGCTTTAATGTTACATGCCGAGATTGTCGAGGTACAAGAAAAGCCATCAGTGCCGCCGGGGAAAATTGCCCGGGACGCTTTCGGCAACATGCCGGTATTTATAGATCGAGGCATTCGTAAGCGAGCGATTGCAGCCATTGGTCGCCAAGATATTGAAATCCACGATTTAATGCCAACTTCTCCGGGAATTGATATTTTAGGTGGCAGCAGTGATCATTTGATTTTAGATGTTAGTGATGCAGTGGATGAGATTACAGTCGGTAGTGATGTCCGTTTTTATATGCAGTACGGGGCATTGGTTCATGCCATGATCTCTCCCTACGTATACCGGGTATATAAACGGCGAAAAATATGAATATGTATGCCCTTGCTTAAGCAAGGGCCATTCTTACTTTTTGGGGAGTTTTTTGCATGTGAAAATTATTTGAATGATTAAGCGATTCTAAGATTCTGGATTAGTAATATGCAAATGCCGCAAATAAATTTGCTTACCTATATAGCAAGGTGTATGCCTGCAAATTACCGAATATGGAAATATGATATTGAGTGAATTATGCAAAAAAATTTGCGGCAGTAGTTACATAGAACGTTATGTCAGACTGGTAAATGATGCAGTTATTATCATTATTCCTTTTGTTTATTTCCTCGGATTATTGATAAAATGCTGATAATTGGGAAAATAGAGTAAGACAAATAAGTTCTTCTAGATTACTGGATCAAGTTGGCATGAATGTTGCAATATGCAGGTAGTAAGCGAGCTGAAATGTGCTTGCCAAATTAAGGAGGCTTAATCATATGGATACAGTAAAGGTCATTTTATGGGGATTGGGTGCAATGGGAAGTGGTATAGCAAAAGACATTGTGCAAAACAAGACGGGAATTGAAATTGTAGGAGCCATTGGCCAAAATCCTCAAAAAATTGGAAAAGACTTGGGCGATATTTTGGGGCTCGAGAAAAATCTGGGAGTTATTGTATCAAACAATCCTACAGAAGTGTTGAAAGATAATAAGGCGGATGTGGTACTGCTTTCTACTCGGTCGCTTACCAAAGAGGTATTTCCAGAGATTAAGCTGATTGTGGAATCTGGCAAAAACGTTATTACGATCGCAGAGGAAATGTCAGCACCACAAGTGGAAACACCTGACCTGGCAAAAGAGATGGACGCACTTGCTAAAAAACATAATGTGACTATTTTGGGAACTGGTGTGAACCCTGGTTTTGTATTAGATACATTGATTTTAACATTGACTGGTGCTTGTCAGGTTGTCAACAAAATTTGGGCAGCAAGGATTAATGATCTTTCTCCATTTGGGCCAACCGTGATGAAAAGCCAAGGGGTTGGCACTACTGTGGAAGAGTTCAATAAAGGTGTGGAAAATGGTACCATAGTCGGACATATTGGTTTTAAACAGTCTATATACTTAGTTGCTAAATCCCTTGGATGGGAATTGGACGAAGTGGTAGAAAGTCGCGAACCTATTATGACTACCATTTATCGTGAAACACCTCATGTTCAGGTCCAACCTGGTATGGTATGTGGCTGTCGGCATATTGCACGAGGTTTATGCAAGGGCCTGGAGATGATTACGCTAGAGCATCCACAACAAATTCATCCAGAACTTGAAGGAATAAAAACTGGTGACTACATTACAATTGAAGGTACACCGACAATCAAGTTTGCTGACGAGCAGGAAATCCCGGGAGGGATTGGCACGATGGCCACTGCTGTGAATATGATTCCACAAGTAATCAATGCTAGGACAGGCTTGTTGACTATGCCGGAATTGCCTGTGATTACTGCTTTAATGGGTGATGTACGTAAACTGGTGAAAAGATAGAAAAAGGGATGTATTTTACATCCCCTTGTTATAGAGAATACCCCTAATTGAGAATATGATTCAGAACTGCCTTTTTGGATTTCCTTATGGATTAGGATTGTTGCTTTTTAAGTAGGAGTACAAAGGGAAAAATGTACAAACCAAGGAGGATAGCAGGCAAAGTGTAATCACTGGAAAATAAACGAGGGGGACTAATAATGAATGAAAAGTTTAATGGAAAAATCGAGCAGGCTATAGCGCAGCAGTCAGGCTTGGATCGGGGGATGAAGAGTCGGCATTTATTTATGATTACGCTTGGGGGCGTTATTGGAACCGGATTATTTCTAGCTTCTGGTTCCACAATAAATCAAGCAGGACCGCTTGGTAGTATAATCGCCTATATGATTGGCGGCTTTATCATGTATATGGTCATGATGTGTTTGGGTGAACTCTCTGTGGCAATGCCTGTATCCGGTGCATTTCAAACATATGCTAGTATGTTTATGTCACCTTCTATTGGTTACTTATTAGGCTGGTTATACTGGTTAAACGGAGCGACAACGATTGGAATTGACCTTGTGGCAGCGGGTATGCTGCTAAATCAGTTAACAGGAATTTCTGAATGGATTTGGGTGCTCATATTTGGTGGTGTACTATTTGCTTTGAATTCCTTACGGGTAGGGGTTTTCGGTGAATCCGAATTTTGGTTTGCTAGTATAAAAGTAGCAGCCATTGTTGCCCTTATTATAGCGGGTAGTTTATCAATGATGGGATATATTGGCGGTCATGAACCAATTGGTTTTAATAATTATTTTACAGATGGCATGTTTCCTAATGGTGTAGGTGTAATTTTAATGGCCATGCTGACGGTTGCATTTGCTTTTAATGGGACAGAAATTATCGGAATTGCTGCTGGTGAAAGCCAAAGTCCAGAAAAAACCATTCCAAAAGCGGTGAATACCACTGCATTTAGAACACTATTATTTTATGTTTTATCGATGATTGTTGTTGCAGCCATTGTTCCATGGAGAGAAGCCGGTGTGAAAGAAAGTATTTTTGCGGAAGTTTTTCAATATGCAGGCATTCCTGGTGCATACACAATTATGACAGTAGTAGTCATTACTTCGGCACTTTCTTCTGGGAACTCATGGGCTTACAGTGCCACACGTATCTTGTGGGCAATGTCTAAAGATGGTATGGCGCCTCCTGCTTTAACCAAATTAAATAGTCGTCAGGTTCCTATGAATGCATTGATTTTGACCATGGCTGTTTCTGGCATGTCCTTGTTGTGCAGTGTATTTGCTGCAGATACAGTATATCTTTGGTTGATTTCAATTTGTGGGTTGGCAGGTGTGCTTGGTTGGATGGGTATATGTGCTTCACAATATTGCTTCCGCAAGCAATTTGTTAGTAATGGAGGAAATGTAGAAAATTTGAAATATAAAGTTCCTTTATTCCCCCTGGTTCCGGCTTTAGGTTTTTTCCTCAATGCTCTCATTGTAATCGGATTATGGTTTGATGATAATCAGCGTATTGCGATCTATGCTAGCGTACCGTTTATTGTCATTGTTATGATATATTATTATAAGGTTGTTTCACCGCGTCGGGGATTGATTAAGATGGAGAAGACAAAGCGCACAGATAATTCGGCATGATTTCTGAATATTCATAAAATTAAGAAGGGAGCGTTACTATGTCGCAAGCACAGAAAGGTGATTGGGTGCAAATATATCAGGTGATTTTACCGATGGGTGAACGTGCACCACAGGTGCCAGCAGAAACAGCAGTTGTTCCTTTAGAGATGTGGGTGAAAGGATTTCTAGAGGAAGACAAAGCGCAAGTAGGTACTGATATAACCATTCGTTCACTGGCTGGTCGCTTACTACAGGGGCAGTTGGTGGCTATAAAACCCTATTATGAGGTTAACTATGGTTTTCCTCAACCAGAATTATTAACAATTGGTGTTGAATTAAAGGCGATATTGGAGGTGAATGATAATGAGTGATACAAGCTACCAAGCGGTAATCGCTCGGAAACCGGAAATTATCAGAAAAGCGACGAATATTGATTATGCTGCCTTTGAAAGTGGTGGGATTAGTTTTGATTATGAGCGCATGATGAACCAGGTAGCATATAGTTTTGACAAAATTCGTCAAATTCAAAAGGAA
>JBEQCC010000294.1:0-4569 GCA_041639455.1 Pelosinus sp.
AGCATAAGCTCTGACGGAAATGCCAAAGCGTGAAAAGCGATGTTCCACATCGGCAGCGATGGGAGCTGAACCTCCTGTGCCGTAGACTTCAATGCGACGAGCGGCCAAAATTGCGGTGATTGCATTCGATAATGATTCTGCATGAATGATTTTTAAGGTGTCATGTAACGCCTCATTGATATTTTGAAAAACTTTACTGGCGACTTCGTCAATCGGATCATCTGCATTGACTTCGTTATATATGGATTCAAAAGGTTCGTACAAGTCGCTTGCTAAGGCTATTTTAAGACTTTGAAATCCTGGAAACCCTAGTTTGTTTTTGCAGAATCGTGAAATGGTAGCCTCGGCACTCCCTGTAATTTCAGCCAGTTCGGTGATTGTCATATGAATGACTTCAGATGGATTAGAAATAATGTACTCTGCTAATTTTCGCTCTGTTTTAGTTAAGGATTGAAACATATTATGGATGAGTGCTAAGCACACATTTGGTTTAGGCTCTCGTGTAGTCATATTCTCTCCTTGTGAACTCGTACTTTGAACATATTATATTGAATAAGCTTTTTCGAACCAGAAAAGCTTTTTTCAGCAAGGCTTGCTTTGCTGTTGTATAGATGAAATACATACAGTTAATGTAAAGCCAACCGTTGACAATGTAAGTATAACAAATGACGGGGAAGTATAACAAGAATTAATTGAAAATGAAAATAATATTAATAAAGCATAGAAGATTGTAAAAAAATAATGAGCAGTGAAGGCTGTGAAGGAATACCAAAGGCACAAAGGAATTATAGCCATTCTTTGTGCCCTTGGCAATGTGACTGTCCATTTTCAAGGCCAATTTGTCATTATGCTTTAATAAGTGAAAATTATTTTATAAAACGCAAATAAAATCAAAAAAAATACATAAATATGAATAACAGCAGTTGAAACAATAAGCTGCTATTCAAAGATTAGTTTGCTCTATACTGAAATAACAAGGGATAGCGGCTTGTTGATTAAATATCGCTAAAGTGCTGCGATATAATAAATAGTGAAAAATTAAAACGAAAATAATTACGAATTGTATAAAAATATTGAAAATTACATTTAAAGTTATTGATTTTATTCTTTACAAATTATATAATACATATGAAAATAATTTTGAAAAAGAGATAATGAATGAAAATTATTTGCGAAAATGACTTAAATGAAACCTAATTTTAATTATCGCAGATAGTCATAAGAATGGATCCTCGTTTTTAAAACTGAGTTAAACGAAAGAGAAAGGCGGTGGGAAGAGGTTAAATAACAGAATTTTCTTTGTATAGACAACAAAGGATAAGTTCAGTCCCACGAAGGGAACAATACCAGTAGGATAAAAAGAGGAGGAATATTAATGTTAATCGGAGTTGCTATTGCGGCTGTTCTTTTGCTCTTGGTTATGATTACTTATTTTAAAATTAATCCTTTTGTAACCTTAATGATTGTGTCGGTATTCTTAGGAGTGGCAGCGGGGATGCCCTTTGACAAAGTCCTTGCTTCCATCCAAGCGGGGTTAGGCAATACCCTTGGCTTTATTGCAATTGTTTTAGGGCTTGGCACCATGTTGGGAAAAATGTTAGAAGAGTCTGGCGGCGCAGAAAGAATTGCCAAGACCTTAATTAACTCGTTTGGATTAAAAAATGTTCACTGGGCGATGATGATTGTTGCATTTATTGTTGGACTTCCCGTTTTTTTCCAGGTGGGGGTAGTACTTTTAATTCCTCTTGTATTTACGATTGCAAAGGAAACGGGAGTTTCTTTGCTGAAGGTTGGCCTTCCTCTGGTTGCGGGGTTATCCATCGTGCATGGTTTAGTTCCTCCACACCCTGCAGCTATGGCAGCTGTAGATATATTCAAAGCAGATGTAGGCAAAACGATTATATATAGTATTATTGTTGGTTTGCCTTCAGCAGCTATTGCCGGACCTTTATTTGCCAATTTTATTTCAAAACGGATGAGGGTTGTTGGGGTGCCTGAAGGTTTTGCTGATCAGATTAAAGCAGGTCGGGCGGATCATGAAATGCCGGGGTTTGGCATTACTCTTTTCACGATATTATTACCAGTTATATTAATGCTGTTTGCGACAATCGCTGAATTGACAATGGATCGCACGTCTCAGATGTTTGCGATTTTGAAATTCATCGGCAGCCCATTTATGGCTCTTTTAATTGCGTTATTATTTGCGTTTTATAGCTTTGGCTTTAGTCGTAATTTTAACTTGACGCAAATTGGTAAATTTTGCGATCAATCGCTGCCAGCTATGGCCAGCATCTTAATGGTTATCGGCGGCGGCGGTGCGTTTAATAAAGTATTGTTAGATAGTGGTATTGGTAATGAAATTGCTAAGATGGCCTCCACAATGGGCTTAAGTCCGATTATGTTGGCTTGGACGATTGCAGCTATGATTCGTGTCGCTACAGGTTCTTCTACGGTTTCAATGATGACTGCAGCTGGTATTGTAGCGCCTCTTGTTGCAAATTCGGCGGGCGTGTCCAAAGAAATTATCGTGCTGGCTGTGGGATCAGGAGCGCTGGTTCTTTCTCATGTGAATGATGCCGGATTTTGGATTGTAAAGGAATACTTCGGTATGACCGTTACTGAGACATTAAAAACTTGGACTGTTTTGGAGACGATTCTTTCTGTAGCTTCATTAGGATTTATATTGCTTCTATCTAAGGTAGTCTCATAGAACATAAGAGATGCATGGACGTCCAGGTGGATAGTAACTACAGTTGGACGTCCAACTATGATGGAGAGATTGAAGCATAAATTTTTCAAATAGATTCAATTAGTATAAAAATGCTCATAAAAGAGTAACTTCGGTTCGATTTTGTCAACTGTTGATTATTCTTATAAGACTAAGGAGGAAGTAATATGAAAGCAGCGATATATCAAGGCATTGGAAAAATGACAGTTGAAGAGATTGAAACACCTCAGGTTCAGCCAGGAACTGTTTTAATTAAAGTAAAGGCTTGTGCAATTTGCGGCGGGGATTTAAGGACATTTCGTCATGGTCATGCGGCGATTAAACCGCCGATTGTTTTAGGGCACGAAATAGCAGGAGAAATTGTAGAGGTAGCACCGGATGTTACTGCGTATTCGGTAGGTGAACGCGTCATCGTTGCACCGGGTATTGGGTGCGGAACGTGCTCTTATTGTTCATCTGGCTGGCAGAATATGTGTTATACCCGTAAGACTATTGCACATCATTATAACGGTGGATTTGCTGAATATGTGCTTGTTCCGGCAGGTGGTGTTCGGGTGGGCAATATCAATCGCATTCCTGATGAAGTTACCTATTTGGAGGCATCTCTTGCTGAGCCGCTGGCTTGCGTATTGAATGCACAAGAAGTGATGAATATTGGTTTGGGTGATTCAGTGGCGGTGATCGGAGCAGGGCCAATCGGCATTATGCATGCTGAGGCAGCCAGGGCAAGAGGAGCAGGCAAGATCTTCTTGATCAACCGTAGTCCCAGACGTTTGGAAGAGGCAAAACCATTTGGCTTTGATGGATATATTGACCTGAGCTCCCAAGATGGAGTAAAGGCTGTGATGGAGCTGACCGGCGGTTTGGGAGCGAATGTAGTAATTGTTACGGCAGGTACAGCAGAAGCTCAAGTTTTAGGTATTAATATGGCTAGTAAAATGGGTAAGGTTTGCCTGTTTGCAGGATTGCCTAAAGATCAGCCTTCGATTACAATCGATGCCAATTATGTACATTATCGTCAAATTGCTATTTATGGTGCATTTTCATCAGCGCCTCGGCATAATGCATTAGCCTTAGAACTAATTCGTAATGGTAAGGTATCGGCTAAGAAAATTTTGACTCATTTAGTGTCATTGGATGAGATATGCCAAGGGATGGATCTGGTTACTAAAAGAGCAGGGCTGCGTGTATCGGTTGCTCCATCCCTGGATGAGCTAAAAGATGAAATCAGTCAACATTCGGAAATGATCGTTATAAAATAATTGTATATACGTGCTAAAAAAAATGAAGAAGGTCTTTTTTGCTCTTACGATTTCCTTGTAACATTTACTTTCGACCTATGTACAGGTGGATAGAAGCAGGAGGGGAAGGAATTGGCTTGTTTAATCGGCATAGATGTAGGAACTACGAATTGTAAAGCTGCAGCTTATACAGAAGATGGTATGTTTAAAGCAGTGGCCAGTCGTCCAACGGTGACTCATTATTTAAATAATAATTGGGCTGAGTTTGATCCCGGACAAATTTGGGATGCGGTACAGGATATATTACGAGATATTACCCGCCAATTGGGAGGCGAAAAGATTGATGGCATCGCGGTGGCTAGTATGGGGGCTGCTGGTGTTCTTTTGAATGAGAATGACGAATGGATCCATCGTTCTATTGCCTGGTTTGATACTCGCACGGAAGGAATTGCGGCTGAGTGGCGCGAGGACTTTGGCAGTGAAGAAGTCTTCAGCATTAGTGGCTTTGTACCAAATCCAATGGCAGGCATTACAAAAGTACAATGGATCCGCAAGCAAAAGCCTGAATTGTTTAAAGGCGTGAAGCGATGGGTCTCCATG
>JBEQCC010000295.1:0-4532 GCA_041639455.1 Pelosinus sp.
ATGCCTGCTCATATTTCTTCGCAGCAAGCCCAACAGCCTGCTGCGCCACTAGATTTTCCGGCAAATGCAGACGGGAGGCCAACTTCTCAACCCGCTTACGCAACACGTCGCGGCTTGAGAAATCAAGAAACTGATATGTATCTGTGCTTTCTCCACGCAGGGTATGCTCAACCATACAGATCTGTTCAAACCGCTCTTGCCAGTCCAATCGTGATATTTTACGCAGGCTTCCCATAAGGTTGCCTGTTGATACCTGATGGACTGCCTGAAGCTGATACTCATAAGAGACGATTCGATCAAGGCTGTCAGGGCCATTTTCTAATTTACACATTAGCCATTCCCTCACGGTTGTCGAATCGTCCGCCCACTCGCGCAGACGCCTGACCAAGTAAGCGATCTGGCAGCCGGAGAGCAGCATATCCTGACCAGCTTCTTCAAGGGCAGACGTTAGCACCTCTGGGTGTAATTTCGCCGACTGCAGGCGTGCCAGCAGCCCTTCGACTACGATACCCATCTCTCGCCGTTCGCGAACCAGTTCCATGAGTGCGACCAGACGCTGGATTAAGGCGATACGCAAAATAAGCGGAGCGGCCCACACCTCTGCTATCGTCAAAACCGATACTTCCTGGTAAAAATTGATATAGGAGATGAGCAGATCCTCATCCAGGTTCCCGTCCACATGTTCGAGATAATCAGCACAAATAGACAGTATCCTTGTTTTGCCGGTCTTGCGTAAATCGGGCAGATTTCGCAAAAAGGCACCAGGAAGCTGATGACGGACAACCATCACCTGCTCTTCAATGAATTCAGCATGATCCAAAAGCCATTCTTCTGCGGGCTGCAAACAACTTGCATCACCTTCCCGCAGAGAGGTAATAAACGTACGTAATTTTTCGATGTCGGCATAAAACTCCCGCCACAGGCGCTTTGATGGCCAGCGTCTCACATAAGGATGATGGGTCAATGCAAGTTCATGAGCTTTTTGTCGGAGTTCTTCTGTATTTAAAAGCATAGTCCTCCCAATGACAATCAAAGATTAAAAAGTAAGTATCGTTTATTCCATCCGATACTGTTGGTAAAATTAGAATCATTAAAAATATGCCCCTTTGAAGCACTAATTATGAATTGTAAATTTCGGTAATTTCTTCATAAAGCGCATTTCATAGGACAGTAATGGCATATGTGACACTTGGAGATGTTCGAAACCACTGAAACAGTCATTCTTCTATATTAAATTTGACTCGCAATATCAATGCCTTAGATGCTAACTCTAAAGAGAAGATACCCCTAAATCTACTGATAAGGTAGATTTATGAGCATCTTCTCTTTAATAAATGCTACTATTTTTATATTCTTTATTATCATATTATTTTACGAAGAGAGGTTTCTTAATGTTATTTTTAGTTTGACTTACATGTATTTTACTTCCATTTCATACATATAGATTGGCAAAGACTCTACTCTTAAATTCTATCTTCTTTTTCCATATAAGGTTTAACTCTGTCTATTGCTACTTTAATGAATTTTATCGTTGATTTCTTGCTCGCTTCAATTATCAAATCTGACAATTCGCTTAGTGACAGCTCCTCCTTCTGAAGCATCGCTTCTATTATGGAACCTACATTGACTCCAGCCACTACTTCAATATTCTTATTGTTATTGGCAATTTCTGCCGCTATCTTAAAGGGAGTCCCACCTAAAATATCACAGATAAACAATACTTGCTTCTCCATATTTTTATGCAATACCGTGTGGATTTTGGCCTGTAGTGTTGTATCTGTATCGGTGACAAGGAAATCAATAAAATACATATCTGCATTAGACCCAGCTATTAGTTCGATCGTACTTTTCAATGCCGTTGCATATGTCCCATGCCCACTGATGATCATGATGCTTTCCATCATTATAGAACTCCCAAGAAGGATAAGGCGATGGCTGCCAAAAACGTTCCCAAAATTAATATAGATGGACTTATTTGCTTCTTCTTCAAGAGGTATAACATAAACAGTGCATAACTCATTGGCAATATATTCGGAAATATCTTATTAAAAAAATCTTTTTGGATGGATACACTATGCTCGGCATTGATCGCAATTGTTGATAAAACTTCAATATGAATATAAGAGGCTACTAATCCTCCAATCACCGTTACTCCTAAGATTGTAGCCGCTTTGGATATGATACGAGAATTATCTTTTAAGCGTTCTAACGCTTTTGTTCCTAAATTGTATCCCAAATGCGTCCATACAATGCGTAAACCAAATACAACTAAATATACTGCAAAAAATAGGATTGGGCCTATTATACTTCCCTGCAAAGCGAAGGATGCGCTAATACCAGCGACGATTGGTAATAACGTAAACCAGAATATGGCATCCCCAATACCTGCCAGCGGACCAAATAATGCTACTTTTATTCCTTTGATCAGGCTTCGATCTTCATTATTTTCTTCCAGCGACAACAATAGTCCCATTAAAAATCCGACTAAATTGGGGTGTGTATTGATAAACTCCATATTATCTTTCATCGCTTCTGCTATCTTTTGTTTGTCGCCATGAAATATTTTATGTAATGCTGGTAACATGGCTAATGTGAAACCACCTGCCTGCATTCTTTCATAGTTGAAACTTGCTTGTAAAAACGATGAATATAATCCTAATTTTGTAATATCCTTTGCGCTTAACGCATTAGATTCCTTCATTGCTGCCACCCCCTCCTATTGCTGTTTGGCTTGCCATTTGCGCTTTATCTCTAAAATATTCATACATAGCCAAAGCAGTTCCTACTAACGCTACAGGTAATAAATTTGAGAAAGGAATAAACGATGCAAATAAAAAACCAATAATCAGATAGGGGATATATTGCATTTTAAGCATAACTTTTAATAACATTCCAAAACCAACACCCGGCAGAATACCACCCGCGATCTCAAAACCGTGAATTAGCCAGGTCGGCATTGACTGCACTAGCTCCTGCATTGCATTTTGAGCCACATAGGTACTAAAAAATACGACAATCCCATATGTTAGCGCTACAATAGCTGTGGTCAGGATATTCAACCTTATAAATGCATTAACATTGGCTTCCTCGGCATAGGTATCGGCTTTTGCCATAAAAAATGAGAAACTGGAATAGTAAAACAATATGATATATTGCATTAGAAAACTGAAAGGCAACGCTAACCCAATGGCTGTGGTGGCTTCGATCCCCGTTGTAAATGCAATGACCGTTGTCATCACTCCCGCTAAAATAGGATTGGGCGGCTGCGTTCCTCCTGCCGGCGTTAACCCTGCGAAAGCAAGCTCTGTTAATCCTCCGGCAATTAAACCGGTGTTAATATCACCTAAGATGATCCCCGTTACTGTACAAACGATAATCGGTCTGAAAAGAAACAGACCTTCTAACCAAAAATCAATTCCCACAATAATTGCCATAACCGCCAACTCTAAACCTTGTATAAGCGTAATCTCATGCATAAGCTCTCCTCCTTATTTAATACTCTCTTTTATATCTCCCGGAACATCTTGAATAAATACATTCACTCCTTTTTCTTTAATATATTTTAAATTTTCTAAATCTTTATCATCTAAATATGTTTTTTTGGTAAACTGACGCTTTCCTGGTGTAAAGTGCATATTCCCAACATTCAGTTCTTTAAGAGGAACGCCGCCATCGATTAGTTGCCTAACCACCTCGGGAGTTCTGCAAATAACAAATATTTTTTGGGCAGGAGAAGCTTTGTGGATGATAGCTATCATACGCTCGACAGTAAAAAATCTAATTTCTGCCCCTGCCGCTTCCGCGGTGACTGCCATCAATTGCTGTTGAATTGGTTCTTGCGCAACCAGGTCATCGACAACTACAATCAAATTTGCTCCTAAAGCGGTAGTCCAAGTTACGCCGACTTGCCCGTGTACAAGACGATTATCGATTCTGGTTAATAGAATATTAGGTTCTTTCATCTTATCGCTCCTTTCTTCCTATGGTATATTGAATCTACCAGCTAACATTCTATATTTATAGAATGTTAGCTGGGTGATTTTCAAGTCTTGCACAAATCATATTAAGATGCCAAATTTTCCTCAAGCCCTATTCTGGTACGAGGATTTCGTTCTGATAACGGACAGCCTCACTGCGCGTTGATGATCTATGATTTATATATGGATACGCCTTGTACGATCTTGTTCACCTCACCACCAGGAAACGGATTATCCGGTGTGCAGTTTAATTGAATGGAAGCAAACAATGCATACAGCTGAGCAATTACAAGTGGAACATAGGGTGTAAAAGCTTCCTCTAACGTTTTCACAGTGGAATTAAATAGATAAACATCAGCATATTTTTCAATATCAGCATCATCGTTGTCTGAAACAGCAATTAACTTATATTTGACAGCCTGTGACAGTTCTTTTAGCATATCTAGATCATATTTCTGTGTATATTCGTTGTTTGATACAAAATATAAAATAGTCGTTTCGGGTGTTAGCATCGCTTTCGGTCCGTGACGAAATCCCATGGGCGTATCATAGCGG
>JBEQCC010000296.1:0-4551 GCA_041639455.1 Pelosinus sp.
TTTATTGCTGCCAGGTCAAGATGGAGTGGAACTTATTGAAAAAGTGTCTGCTGCAGCGGTCAATACTTCGTTTATCATGGTTTCTCAAGCCACGAGCGAACAATTAATTACTAAAGCGTATGAAGCCGGTATTGAGTTTTTTATTCATAAACCCATTAATGTCTTAGAAACGGTATCTGTAATCAATAAAGTGCAGGAACATCGTAGGTTGAAGCAAATTATGTCTTTGATGCATCAAACTATTTCCCAATATCCTCATATTCGTCCTGCAGCTGAGGAAGGGACGAAAAATATGCAAAAGACTCGCATCTACAAAGTTTTTTCTGATTTGGGAATCATTGGTGAGGCAGGGGTAAAAGATATTTATCGAATGGTACAGTTAATCCTGAAGAAAGGCACAGAAAGTAAGTCTTATCAGTTGTGTGATATTTATCAGCAAATGTCAGAAGGAATGGAGCAGGATGCCAAGGCAATTGAACAGCGAGTACGTCGTGCCACAACAAAAAGCTTGCACAATCTTGCCAATTTAGGGATTGATGATTATTACAACGAAATTTTTCAGTCTCATAGTTCTTCATTGTTTGATTTTAAAGAAGTACGCCAGGAGATGAATTTTATTTTGGGAAAAAGCCAATATCGAGGAAAGATCAATGTCAAAAAATTCATTGAAGGGTTATTATTTATTGCAGAAGTCTGATGGATAGATGGGAAGTGGGGTACTACAACATAGGAGGTTGTAGTACCCTACGCTATTTATCAGAGGACATATATATTAAAAACAGTAGTTTATTGAATATTCTTAATCTTTTAAGTATGTTGCGATTTTTAGAAAGGATTTTGGATAAAGCTGTACGAAGTAGCATTTTGATTGTCATATGACAATCAAATTTTATAAGGGGTGGTATTATGAAGAAACGTATTCTCGGTATTTTTGTAACCCTTTGTCTCTTAGTGGTCTGTTTACAGGTAGTCACTTTTGCGGCAGAAGCTCCAGAAAAACCTAATGTTGTCATTCTTGCAACAGGAGGAACTATTGCTGGTGCAGGTGTCAGCAGTACCACAACCGTGGGATATACAGCTGCTGTTACTGCCGTAGACAAACTTATTTCTAATGTCCCCGAATTGACTAAAGTGGCAAATGTACGGGGAGAACAAATTTTTCAAATTGCCAGTGAAAGTATAACCATGGAAAATTGGCTAACACTGGCCAAACGTGTGAATCAGCTTCTTGCTCAAGATAATGTAGATGGCATCGTTATTACTCATGGAACAGATACATTAGAAGAAACCGCATATTTTCTTGATCTAGTAGTAAAAAGTAAAAAACCCGTTGTACTTGTTGGATCGATGCGTCCTGGTACTGCAATGAGTGCTGATGGTCCTATCAATTTGTATCGTGCTGTTATTCTTGCTGGTACGAAAGAAGCTGCTGGTAACGGTGTCATGGTAATGCTCAATGACACGATTCATTCCGGACGTGAGGTAACAAAAACCATCACTGACCGTGTTGATACGTTTCAATCGCCAATTATTGGTGCATTAGGGGTATTTACTGGTGATAAACCTGTATTTTATCGTCAATCGTTACGTAAAAATACGGTGGCGACGGAATTTGATGTCACTAACCTGACGTCATTGCCTCGTGTTGATATTGTGTACCATTATGCCGGCAATGCTGGAACCATGACTGATGCTGCTGTAAATGCTGGTGCAAAAGGGATTGTTCATGCAGGAACCGGTAATGGCAGTATTGGAAAAGCGGAATATCCTGCAATTGAAGATGCTCTTAAAAATGGTGTAGTTATTGTAAGAAGTGCCCGTGTTGGCAGTGGGATTATCGCTCGTAATGGGGAAGCGAATGATGACAAGTATGGTTTTATTGCCAGCGATAACCTGAATCCTCAAAAAGCACGCGTTTTATTAATGCTGGCCCTGACCAAAACGACTGATGCAAATGAAATTCAACAAATGTTTTGGAAATATTAAAGTCATGCTGAATTGAATTTGGTATATGTAATGAACCGCAAGGGTGAATGACGCTATGTGCCTGCAAAAACGATAGTGCTGCCATAAGTCCATGCGGTTCATTAAAAAAGATAGAAGTAGTTTTTTGAATATTTATAATACTTTCTGTATGATGCATGAGATGGGTTGCATTTTTGCGAAAAAGATGCCATAATTAATCATGGTTAACAAATTGGATTAATGGATTAATCCAATTGTGAGGTGCAATCATGATTTTACAACGAGTAGGTATTCCGATCTATTTACAAATTAAAACATACATTTTGGACAAAATAAAATCTGGAGAGTATGTATTGGGTGCTAAAATACCTACAGAAAGAGAATTGTCTCTCGAATTAGGCGTGAGCCGCAATACTGTCAGCGCTGCTTACAAAGAGCTTTTACTGGAGGGTGTGCTCGAAGCGCAGCAAGGCCGAGGAACGTTTGTAAAAACGGTTACGGATAATGTGGAAGCGAAAGTCGTCGGTGGAAGACGGGAGCGATTGGTTAAAATTATTGATGATGCCATGGCAAAAGTAGTAGAGTTAGGTTTCACAGTAGATCAATTTGCGGCAATTGCCAGTATCCGGGCCATTGAAAAGAACCAAGCTGTTAAAGAATTGCGAGTGGCTGTTGTTGATTGTGCTTCTGAATACATTCAACGCTTTATTAACCAAATTGGTCAAATTGCCAACGTACGATTTGAAACGGTAATCTTAGCAGAATTAATTGAAGGACAAACTCCCATTGAATTATTGCAGGCTTGTGACTTAGTAGTTACGACGTTGGGACATCAAGCAGCAGTCGTTGGCTTACTGGGAAAGGCAAGTAAAGTGATTGGTGTAGCTACGGTTCCGAATCTTGATGCAGTTATCAAATTGGCCCGCTTGCCGGCAAACACTCAAGTGGCAATTGTGGCAAAGAGTGATGCCTTTGTATCCAATCTGCAAAATTTACTGGAGAAAACATCAATTAATCATTTGAATTTTACAGTAGTACAATCAAGTGATTTCTCAAAGGTTAATAGGATGATTGCTAATTATAAAGTGATAATTGTCAGTGAAGAACGTGAAATACTTGTACGCCAAATGGTGAGTGAAAGTCAGGAAGTGATTACGTTCTATTATGAAATTGATCGCGGTTCCTTAAACCAGGTTCTGATGAAGTTAGTCAGTCAAGCACTTTAGATAGTAGAGATATTAGACATAGATTTTAATAGCAAAGGAGTAGTTAGGATGGAAAACAATAAAGTAAAAGTGATTTTGGGGGTCATTGGAGCTGACTGTCATGCAGTAGGTAACAAAATTTTAAACTATGCCTTTACTTCTGCAGGATTTGAAGTAGTTAATTTAGGGGTTCTGGTTCCTCAAGAAGAATTTGTAAATGCAGCTATTGAAACGGATGCAAAAGCTATTCTCGTCGCTTCCTTATATGGACATGGGGAAATTGATTGTCGGGGATTGCGAGAACGCTGCCGTGAGGCTGGATTAGGTGATATTTTATTATATGTTGGCGGAAATTTGGTAGTTGGTAAAACTGATTTTACGGAAGTGCACAATAAATTTATTGAAATGGGTTATGACAGAGTCTATGAGCCAGGTATACTTCCTGATCAAGTGGTCATTGATTTAAAGAATGATTTAGGTTTATAAGGGAGTCTTGATAATGAATCATATTTTACTGATTGATTTTGGGAGTACTTATACCAAAATTACTGCAGTGGATGTTGACAATGAAATAGTATTAGGCACTGCTCGTGGTATAACTACTGTAGAAACTGATATTATGGATGGACTAAATCAGGCAATCGATGCCTTGTTCCTCAAGACAGGTAAATTAGAATTTTCAAAAGTACTGGGCTGCTCTAGTGCAGCCGGTGGATTGAAGATGGTAGCCGTCGGATTGGTGCCTGAACTTACAGCAGAAGCTGCTAAACGTGCGGCTTTAGGGGCTGGTGCCAAAATTATGGGCGTATATGGTAACGAATTAAATGAATATGAAATACAAGAAATAGCTCAGTTGCAACCGGAAATTATTCTATTAGCGGGTGGTACCAATGGTGGTAATAAAGAAGTGATTCTGCATAATGCCAGAATGCTTACTACCCTTGGCAAAGATATTCCTGTCATTATGGCAGGTAATAAATCGGTAGCACCTCAAGTAGTCAAGACATTATTGGAAGCAATGACAGAGGTAGTACATACTGAAAATGTAATGCCGAAGTTGAATGAACTAAATATTGAGCCTGCACGTGAAACCATTCGCAGTGTATTCTTAAGAAGGATTGTGGAAGCTAAGGGGCTCAATAAAGCAAATCAGTTTGTTGACGATGTTGTTATGCCTACGCCGGCGGCGGTATTAAAGGCTGCGGAACTCTTAAGCACAGGTACTGAATATGAGTCTGGTTTAGGTGACCTAATGGTAGTGGATATTGGTGGCGCAACTACGGATGTATATTCTGTTGCCAAAGGTGATCCGACTAAGATCAATGTAGCCTTGCGAGGGTTGCCAGAACCTTTCGCGAAACGTACAGTTGAAGGCGATCTG
>JBEQCC010000297.1:0-3122 GCA_041639455.1 Pelosinus sp.
CAACGGGATCGACAGCAACCCGATCGCCAGCCTTTAGGTTTTTAACGTGAGAACCAACTTTTTGGACTTCACCAACAAACTCATGCCCAACAACTCTCGGATATGTGGCAAAAGCATTTTTCCCATGATAAATATGGACATCGGAACCACATATTCCAGCAGCCTTTACTCTAACTAATACTTCATTTTCTTTTATCTCTGGAATGGAACGTTCTACAATTGCAATTTTCCCAGGTTCGGTTATTTCTATCGCCTTCATTGTCTACCTCCTCGATTCAACTGCAGTTTGCTTATTTAACGATTATTTTTCTGCGCCTCTCACAATGGCATCCCAAAGGCCGCACAAATAATTGGCTCCTAAGGCTCTATCATACAAGCCGTAACCCGGTCTGCCCTTTTCATCCCAGATCATTCGACCATGATCAGGTCTTATTGGTCCTGTAAATCCAATATCATGGAATGCCTTCATAACTTCATACATATCAATAGAACCTTCATCAGCCTTATGAGCCGTCTCATTAAAGATTCCAGGTTCATGAACCTGTACATTACGCACATGTCCAAAAGCAACTCGATCACCAAAGTAGCGGATGATTTCAGGTATATTATTATCTAGATTGGCTCCCAATGATCCGCTGCATATGGTCAAGCCATTGCTAGGGCTATCGACCATATCAACGATTCTTTTTAAATTTTTCTTGGAAGTTACAATCCTAGGAAGCCCAAATACCGAGAAGGGTGGATCATCAGGATGGATAGCCATTTTGATACCATATTCTTCTGCGGCAGGTACTACTGCTTTCAAGAAATACTCTAAATGACCAAATAGCTTTTCTTCATCAATATCTTTATATAAATCAAAAAGATGTTTTAACTCTTTTAAGCGCCATTCTTCCCAGCCTGGAAGCTCAAATCCATTGGAATTTGCCTGCATTTCTTCCACCAATTTTTGCGGATCTTTGCCTTGAATCAATCGAACATCAAAATCTAAAGCAGTTGAACCATCTGGCAGCACTTTAGCCAGATCCGTCCTTGTCCAATCAAATACAGGCATAAAGTTGTAACAAACAACCTTTACTCCAGCTTGCCCAAGATGTTTCAAAGATGTGATGTAATTTTCAATATATTGGTCTCGTGATGGAAGCCCTAATTTAATATCTTCATGAACATTAACACTTTCAATTGTTTCAAGTACCAACCCTTGATCCTCAATCTCTTCCTTCAATGCGAGAATTTTATCCAATGGCCAAACCTCACCAACAGGAACATCAAATAACGCTCCGACCACTCCTTTCATTCCAGGAATCTGGCGGATGTTCTGTAAGGATATGGAATCATTCTCCTTGCCGTACCAACGAAATGACATAATCATTTATTTTTGGACCCCCTTTAAAATTAAAATAACAAATGGATGTTAGTAGCCTTATCTGCAGCTACAACTTCACCAACTTGAGAAGAGTTCATTAACCCATTTGTTTGTTATTTAAATTCTAGCATACTACCATACTAGTGTAAATACCATTTATCAGTATTTTATGATAAAATCAGTTTTTTTAATTAAATTCCTTGCATCATGCCTGCAATTAGTATAGCCACTTAAAAGAGTAAATCTCTTTCAAGTGGCTATACTAATAGTGTTCAAAACCGTATATAACGCAGAATTAGTCGTTTATTGTTTAAAATACTCCTTATAATCCCTGCGCAGATCCTCAATATCAAATTTTACCTTATTTAAGTGAAGATCAATCGTCTTCATTCCTAGTTCTACATCCTTATCCTTAATGGCAAGAAGAATTTCTTTGTGCTGCTTTAAGACGGGCGATACATCATACCCACCAGCCATATTTAACAT
Organism: Pelosinus sp.; assembly: GCA_041639455.1. Lineage (GTDB taxonomy): Bacteria > Bacillota > Negativicutes > DSM-13327 > DSM-13327 > Pelosinus. The sequence continues at coordinate 1,853 of JBEQCC010000297.1, forward strand.
TCTAACACGATTATAGTGTGTATTCATCTGCTGAATCATGGACCAAATCCGTGCCTTTTTGCAGCCTACAAAGATAATTTTATGCATTTCTTCATCTAGTTCATAAAACCGCAAATAGTTTTTTTCCTTAAAGCATAATTCTTGCAACGCAATATTGGATTGAAGTTCAAAAAGCTTATCACTTGGAAACTCAACACAAGCCATAGCCATGACTGCCTTCTCAATGGTTTCACGCAAAAACTTAGATTCTTCAACACTGTCAATATCAATAAGGGATACATACGTCCCCTTTTGCGGCAAGATATCGAGCAAATATTCCTGAGATAATTGGATAAATGCTTCTCGAACCGGAGTTCGACTTACATTTAATAACTGCGCTATGTCTTTTTCTGATAAAGCACTACCTGGAATTAATCTCAATTCCATTATGTTAAATTTTAAAAATCGATATACATATTCTCGTGTAGATTCACGAGAATTTCTTTCAATTATACTTACTTCCATAGTGTTCCTCCATATTATCTTCATTGATATACTAATATGTCAGTATATCAATTTTTCCTCTATATTTCCAGCTAAATCTGTTGAAAGAAATATATCGACAGTTAAACACAACCTGAGCTAGTAATTATGTCATTGAACGAATCGGAAAGTTTGCAAGTTTTTCGCCCATTAAGGCGAAGGATCCGCTCCAGATCAAGAATCTGTAAGATGATGCAAGGCACTAGACTATGTATGTCTAACTAGAAAGAAATATGATAATACCGCAGCGGTTTCAAGATATAAGCAAACATACCGGCCATTGCAAAACCTTGTCCTAGTGCATCCCATAAAAGTTCGATTTTTTATTAATTCACAGAAAGTAAGTATCTATTTCTTAAACCTTCCTTTGAGCGGCGGCTAAGAAAAACGCAATCCATAAGACAGAGAAATTTCCTTTGCCTTTTACTACATCCTCTTGCTCTTCCAGGGTACAATTCATATCATTAATCCTTTTCTAAAATATAGGTGCGCAGTATAGAAAATCTACAATAACAAAAAGCACTATTCCTCTTTACGACAAATAGTGCCTGCACTTTTACTAATCTCTAACAGGAACATGATCTTCTCCTTATTGTAAAGAGAAATGTTATTGCCGTCAAGAAGTGTCGTTCTACTTTGTGGTATAAATGGGAAAATAGTTTTTCTCTCAGTAAAACAGGGGAGCCTCGCTTGATAAAAAGCGACTCCCCTGTTTTTAGCTTCTTACTTTCGTATCGCAGATGATGAT
>JBEQCC010000297.1:3132-4534 GCA_041639455.1 Pelosinus sp.
TTTTAAATAATCGGCTGAAATAATTACAATCATCAAAGCCGACAGCCATGGCAATTTCGCTGATATTAAAATCACTTTTCGACAAAAGAATTACTGCCTTATTAATGGAAAAAGAAATATAGTTCACCCTAGTTCTTGCCATGATTGAAAATGATATTCCACAGTATCAGTAAATACGCCATCCATATCAAAGATAAAAGCTTTAATTTGATTATTAATAAAGCTCATCTCTCACGTCATGACTTATCTAAGTAATGAATATTATCAAAAGGCTGATACATCTGTAACGCGTTTTCCGCCACCGTAAAGTATAAGCTCGGCTTGCTTCGGTGGCATATGGACAAGAGCATCATAATCATTGATTTTCCCAATGTCCCACCAGTCATAATCCTGAACAAAACCATTTATCTGTTTCCCTTCGCGCAGTAACGCAGGGAAAACATCGCCGGGTAAGTCCACTTCGTTCCTTGATGGGTTAAACCTTTCGATATAGGAAAAAATTGATGTTTCCAGAAGATATGCTCCCGTACTGACGGGACGATTTAGGTTAGTTTTTTCCAGAAAAGCAGTAATCCTACCATCACTATTTACTTCTGCCAGTCCAACTTCTAACCGATATTGGGTGGATAGAGCCACTGAAGCCATACCGCCCTGCTGGTCATGAAAATCCATAAACTCCTTATAATTTAAATGACATATAGTGTCACCAGGTACAATGAGAAATCGCTCTTCATCCTTTAATAAATCCTGGCAGCGCCAAATTTCTCCTGCTTTTCCGGCTGGAGAAGCACCACGACCATACTCGATTTTGATCCCCCAGCGAGAGCCATCTCCAAAATAGTTCTCTATTTGCTCGGCTAGATAACTGACGGCAACCACATACTCTGTTATGTCATAAGACATGAGATGAAGTATTACCCATTCTAAAAGCGGTTTACCGTGTAAGGGAACCATTGGTTTCGGAATATAGTCGGTAACGGGACGTAATCTTGTTCCTTTGCCGGCTGCTAGTATCATTGCTTTCATTTTATGTTCGCCTTTACTAGCGCCTCTGCCCAATCGGCCGCAGCACTCGCTCCTCCATATTTTTCTCCTATCGTTTTAAGTTGTTGGGCATTTTTACGGTAAGAGTTGTTGTGTAGTACCTTTTGCATTGACTCAACTAAAATCGACGGCGTTAGTGTTTTTTTATCCAGTACAATTCCTGCTCCAAATTGGGAAAGCACAGCACCGTTATCTTCCTGTTCCCCCATAGACGGAATAACAACTGCCGGTGTTCCGCAGGCAATACAGGTCATTAGCGTTGATGAACCACCGTGGAAAACAGTTACATCACTTGCTTTTATCATTTCAGTTCCGGGAACAAAACCTCGAATGATTGCATTACTTGGCGGATCAAAAC
>JBEQCC010000298.1:0-4501 GCA_041639455.1 Pelosinus sp.
ATAACCTTTAATAATAAGCGGGTTTTAGTTGTTTGTGCAGTAGATCGATTTGGTTTAGCAGAAGAATTAGTAGCTGCAGGCAGCCAAGTGGTATTCGGTGATTTGTTGTTCGGTTTAGGTGTGCCTATTCCAATTCGTAAACTGGGGACTTTGGCAATGTTGGCACGGGTGATAGCGCCTATTATAACGAGACTGCCAATTGAAATATTTTATCCTACAGGTGAAAAGCAAACACAAAATATTCCGCGTTTTAGTGAATATTTTGAACAAGCAGAATTCATCGCAGGAGATTTTCATTTTATTCGCAGATTCATGCCAGTGAGCCTACAAGGGAAATCGGTTATTACCAATACTGTTACCCAAAAAGATGAAGAATTGCTTCGCGACCGGGGAGTAAAAACATTGATAACAACGACACCAGAAATTGGTGGTCGCTCATTAGGGACAAATGTACTAGAAGCTATTTTGGTTACCTTATTAGGTAAACGTCCAGAAGAAATTACGGCGGTGGACTATGGACGGATTTTGAAAGAATTAGAGATTATGCCGCGAATTAAGCGGCTTTCTGATTGAAAGGAGAATATTTTATGGAAAAATTTGCTTTTATTGTACATCCGTTCATTGCGAAAGATGTTAGTCGTAAATTTTCATTTACTAAGAGTTGGCCGGATGGCTTGGTTGAAGGGGTATTAAAATACATTCCTCCCTTTAAAACTTCACATATCACAGGTGTACAGTCAACCCTATCACAAGGTGAGGGCTGGTTTGTTACTTGTCCGTTAACATCGCGGCAAATGATAGAGATGCCTGAACATTATGTAGTGCAAAAGATTATCAAGGCAGGAAAAGTAGCAGAAAAGCTAGGTGCAAAGATCGTTGGGTTAGGCGCCTTTACTTCTGTGGTGGGGGATGCAGGTATAACTGTTGCTAAGAATCTAAATATAGCTGTCACCACTGGTAATAGCTATACTGTTGCTACTGCTCTTGAAGGTACAAGACAAGCCGCTAAAATTATGGGTATTGATTTAGAAAGAGCCAACGTATTAGTTTTAGGTGCGACTGGTTCTATTGGTGCAGCTTGTGCCCAAATATTAGCAAGGGAAGTTCGATATCTAACATTGGCTGCACGTAACGAAGAAAAGTTGGAAAAACTTGCTGAACAAATTTTACGTAAAACAGGTTTAGCTGCAAAAGTAACTGCAAATACTAAATCTGCTTTAAAGTCAGCTGATATTATTATTGCCGTAACAAGTGCGGTAGACACTATTATTGAACCAGAGGATTTAAAATCAGGCGCAATTGTTTGTGACGTAGCCAGGCCTCGGAATGTTTCCCGGCGTGTAGCTGATATGCGCAACGATATCCTGGTGATAGAGGGGGGCGTAGTTGAAATCCCTGGTGATGTTGATTTTGGAATCAATATTGGTTTCCCTGAAGGTACGGCATATGCTTGTATAGCTGAAACGATGATTTTATCATTAGAGCAGCGGTATGAAAACTTTACGTTAGGTCGAGACTTAACAGTAAAGCAGGTAGAAGCAATTGAGAAATTAGCTAAAAAGCATGGTTTTAAATTAGCTGGTTTTCGCAGTTTCGAAAAAGCAATTACAGCAGATGAAATTGCAGCGATTAAAGCAAATGTAGTTATTAATAAACAAGAACAGAAGAGAGGAATTGGTTAGAAATCATTGACAAATAGTATGTTTATACCTATAATTAAGTGCATATTAAGTTGGGCTTCTGACCTGCTGCCAAAAGTGTCAAGTTATTCACTTGGCACTATTTATATTGTCTCATAGATCGATATTTAATTATTGTAATTTTTGATGATTTTGTAGTAGCAAAAAGGACTATACCTAGAATAAGATAAATCGTTAAGAATCAAAATAAAAGGAGAGCAGAAAGCATGGCTGAAAAGCAATTTATTCTCACTGCAGAAGGATTAAAGAAGATAGAGCAGAAATTTGAATATCTGAAATCCGTGCGTCGTCGGGAAGTCGCTGAAAGAATTAAACAAGCTATTGAATTTGGTGATATCAGCGAGAATTCCGAGTATGAGGATGCAAAAAATGAACAAGCCTTTATTGAGGGCGAAATCATAACATTGGAAAAGATGCTCCGAAACAGCAAGGTCATTGATGAACAGGAAATTAAAACAGATGTAGTCTCCATTGGGGTTACAGTTGTTTTAAAAGACCTAGAATTTGGTGACGAATTTGAATATACTCTTGTTGGTTCAGCAGAGGCAGATCCAGTTGAATTTAAAATTTCAAATGAATCACCTGTGGGGCAAGCAATCTTAGGTCAAAAGATTGGCAGTATTGTTGAGGTAAATGTGCCAGCTGGTATTTTAAAATATGAAGTAATTGATATTAAACGCAATTTATAATATTCTTCTTTTTAAATGCCAAAATGGACGAGTTAGGGGAGAAATCAGAAAATGACAGAAGTGCAGAATCAAGAGATTGAGAAAAGTGAAGAATTAAATGAACTGATGCGTGTTCGCCGAGAAAAGATGACAGCATTTGAAGCACAGGGAATTGAACCTTTTGCTCGTAAATATGATGTTACGATCCATGCCAATGAAGTGCTTGCTAATTTTGAAAAATTAGAAGGTCAATCAGCAAGAATTGCCGGCCGTATTATGGCCGTGCGTGGACACGGTAAAACTAGTTTCGTTCATTTGATGGACATGTCTGGTAAAGTGCAAGCTTATTTTCGTCAAGATGTTGTTGGCGATGTTGAATATGATAAATTCAAGCTTCTTGATATTGGTGATATTATAGGAATTGAAGGCGTCATCTTTAAAACTCAACGCGGAGAAATTAGCTTAAAAGCAACTAGTTTTGAAATTTTAGCAAAGTCTCTTAGACCGCTGCCTGAAAAATGGCATGGATTAAAAGATGTTGAAACTCGTTATCGCCAGCGTTATCTGGATCTTATAGTGAATCCAGAGGTTAGAAATACATTCGTGACTCGCAGCAAGATAATTAAATCTTTACGGAGCATCTTGGACAAACGCGATTACTTAGAAGTTGAAACTCCGATGATGCATCCTATAGCGGGCGGAGCTGCTGCTCGTCCTTTTGTTACTCATCATAACGCATTGGATATGGATTTATTCTTACGGATTGCCCCTGAGTTATATTTAAAGCGTTTGATTGTTGGTGGTTTTGAAAGAGTATATGAAGTTGGGCGTGTATTCAGAAATGAAGGTATTTCCGTTAGACATAATCCGGAGTTTACTATCGTAGAAATCTATCAAGCGTATTCTGACTATCAAGACCTCATGCGGTTAACAGAAGATATTGTATCAGGCATAGCCTTAGAAGTGTTAGGTACTACTCAGATTACCTATCAGGGGCAAGAAATCAATCTAGCTCCACCTTGGAATAGGCTGACTATGACTGAGGCGGTTAAGAAATATACAGATGTTGATTTTGATGCTGTTGGTACCCTCGAAGAAGCGAGAGCAATTGCTGATAAACTAGGTGTGAAATATGAAAGTAAAAATGGTATTGGTGGAATACTAAATAATGTCTTTGAGGAAAAAGTAGAAGAATATTTAATTCAACCTACCTTTATTATTGGGCACCCTACAGAAATTTCTCCTTTGGCTAAGCGTAATAAAGAGAATCCTGAAATTACGGATCGCTTTGAAGTATTTGTCTTCGCACGTGAATTAGCAAATGGGTTTTCTGAGTTAAATGATCCTATTGATCAGGAAGGACGCTTTGCTTCTCAAGTAGAGCAGCGTGAATCAGGCGATGATGAAGCTCACATGATGGATCATGATTATGTGAATGCTTTAGAATACGGCTTGCCACCAACAGGTGGTTTAGGCATTGGTATTGATCGTTTAGTTATGTTGCTGACCGACAGTCCTTCTATTAGAGATGTATTGTTATTTCCTCATATGCGGCATAAAGAATAGAGAAAAAATAAGAAAAGCGAGCACTAGCTCGCTTTTCTTATAAGCATGGAAAGTAGAAGTTTATTTAAGAAGAACGTTCAACACAGAGAGTTGAGGGGACGTTTTATCTGTTTTAAAGAACTTACAAAATTGTTATTGCTTTGCTCTGCTCGCAACGACAAAAGGATAGGTCGGTGTATTAATAGAGATATTTTGCCTGAATTGTTCTTCGTATTCTTCGCGGTTCAAGAGGTTTATTTTTTTAAGCCCGCGATAGCGAGTTTTCTTACCGAAGAATAATTTAAAGAATAAAAGGATAACTATATTGACAAGATAGTAATAAAATGATAAAATAAAATTCGCGTTACAGAAGCATGTCAGATGTTGGTAACATAAAAAGAAAAAACGTTGACATGAATAATAATGTGTGATATTATGTATAAATGTCGGCGGTTGAAAAGCTTTGGAAAGTTTTATCAATGATCGAATGTGTTCCTTGAAAACTAAACAATGTAAGTAAGGTTAAAATAAGCCAGATGTGCGGTACTCGTTTTCGAGTACAAAACCGTTGGTTCATGCAAATGAACT